>JANMFA010000609.1:0-7072 GCA_031377545.1 Hyphomicrobiales bacterium
CATAGGCAATGACGGATTGCAGCAGCACGACCGGTGCAATGACGATGAGGAGCGAGCGGGCGTAAAGCCCTTTCGGCAGAACGGCCTTGATGAACCGCGTCGCTCGCGAGAATCCATCCCGGGCTCCGAAAAGAATCGCGCCCGGACGCATCAGCATCAGTCGACGATCAGGCGATAGCCCGATCCTCTGACCGTCTGGAGATAGGTGGGATTGGCCGGATCGCGCTCGATCTTGCGGCGCAACCGGTTGATCTGCACGTCGATCGTGCGTTCGTTGGCATCGGAGCCGGGTCCCGCCAGTGCCTCGCGTGTCACGGGCGCGCCATTGGCTTCCGCCAAAAGCTTCATCATGTCGCGCTCGCGGTCAGTGATCTTGACGATCTCGCCGGCCTGCGTCAGCTCGCTGCGCTCCACGTGGAAGGCGAAGGGACCGAATGACACGCTTTCGGGCAGGGTGCTCTGGTTCGCTGGCGGCGGTGCGGTCACCCGCCGCAGGATCGAGCCAACCCGCAGCAGCAACTCGCGGGGATCAAAGGGCTTCGAGAGATAGTCATCGACGCCCAGTTCGAAGCCGCGGATGCGGTCGTTGATGTCCGCCAGCGCCGTTAGCATCAGGATTGGCACCGCAGAGGACTGCCGCAGCGTTCCGGCAAACTGGAAACCGTTCTCGCCCGGCATCATCACGTCGAGGATGATCAGATCGAACGCGATGCCTTCCATCCGTCGGCGCGCATCGGCGGCACTTTCTGCCGTGGTCACGCGGTAGCCGTTGGTTTTCAGGAACTGAGACAGCAGCGAACGGATGCGCGTGTCATCGTCCACAATGAGGATATGGCTGGCGTCATCCGGTGGCGGGGAGGAAACAGCCGCGCTCATGGCGAACTCTTGGTGATCATGGACCTGATATGATCCCGCTCACCCCGTTCAATCAAGCCCATCAGAAACCGTGCGATGATTTCCCGGCTCTCCGGCCCCGCCTCCGCCAGTGCATCGGCGATCCGTCGGCCCTGCCGCTCCGCCAGTTCGACCGCAAGCGCCGAGCCTGTCGCGGTGAGATGGAGAAGGCGTTGACGGCGGTCATCCGCTCCCGACTGCTGCTCGATGAACCCGCCCTCGATCAGGTCCTTGAGGACGCGGGCCAGGCTCTGCTTGGTGATTCCCAGAATCTCCAGCAACGCCGCAATGGTGAGGCCCGAATGGCGGTTGACGAAATGCAGCACGCGGTGGTGCGCCCGGCCGAACCCATAGCGCGCCAGCACCCGGTCAGGCTCACCGACAAAGTCCCTGTAGCCAAAAAACACAAGCTCGATCAGGGCCATATCCGGCTTTGACAGCCTTTGCGCCAGCGGCGCATCGGTTTCTGGAACGATGGATCTTTCGGGAGGGGACACGCTCATTTTCCAGGAAAATACGTCAGTGATGTTGACATATCACAGACCAATAGTTACTCGTCAAGCGCTGCGTACGAAAGGTTCGTGCGCCAAATGCACTCAACAGGGCTGCTTCGTTGCGCGTTGGCACGAAAGCACCCAAACAGGAGCGAAACCATGGCAGGCCAGCCCTTCGACAAGCGTGATGGTTTCATCTGGATGGATGGCAAGATCATCCCATGGACCGATGCGAAGGTCCATGTGCTGACCCATGCCATGCACTACGGCTCAGCCGTGTTCGAGGGAGAGCGCGCCTACGGTGGCAAGATCTTCCACAGCCGCAAGCACTCCGAACGCCTCATCGAGTCAGCCCGTATCCTCGACATGACCGTGCCGTACTCGGCTGCCGAGATCGATGCGGCCAAGAAGGCGGTGTTGAAGGCCAACAAGCAGACCGATGCCTATGTGCGCCCCATCGCCTGGCGCGGTTCGGAAATGATGGGTGTCTCCGCCCAGCAGATCACGATTCATGTGGCCGTCGCGACCTGGGAATGGCCGAGCTATTTCGATCCGGCGCAGCGTATGAAGGGCATCCGTCTGGGCATGGCAGAATACCGTCGGCCTGATCCCAGAACCGCTCCGGCAAAGGCAAAGGCGGCCGGCCTCTACATGATCTGCACCATCTCCAAGCATAAGGCGGAACGCGAAGGCTTTGCCGACGCCCTGATGCTGGACTGGAAGGGTCGCGTGGCCGAATGCACCGGCGCGAATGTCTTCTTCATCAAGGATGGCGTGATCCATACGCCGAAAGCCGACTGTTTCCTGGACGGGCTCACCCGCCAGACCGTGATCAAGCTGGCCCGCAAGAACGGCATGAAGGTCGTGCAGCGCCGCATCAAGCCGGAGGAACTGTCCAGCTTCAACGAGTGCTTCATCACCGGCACGGCGGCGGAAGTAACGCCGGTCGGCGAAATTGCGGGGATCAAATACACGCCAGGCAACATGACGAAAGTTCTGATCGATGCATACTCAGCCGCAGTGATGCCCAAATAACAATAAAACACAGTCTCTGCATGTATTAACATGCAGAGACTTTTGGGCCTTCATTTGGTCACACTCCTTTGGCAACGCCCCGTTGCAAAAGGAGATTTGAGATGTTTCGCGATTTTGTTCTGAGTGTTTTTTCGTTTCTGGTTGTTGAGCCTTTCCAGAAAGAGTTCAATCAGAAATTGCAGGATGTACAGGCGCCCGCAGCCGTGGTGCAGCAGGTCCAGGGCTGCGCGAGAGCCGCCGCGCCACTTCTGGCGGACAAAGCATTGGGGGACTGGTGGTGGGCCGGAACGACAGCAGTGTATGTGGCCATCGGCATGCAATCCCCTGAGCGGGTCCTTATCGAGCTGGTGCCTTCCTGTGCGCCTGCCCTTGAGGCTGCCAGGCCCTTCCTCAATTCGGTTCGGTCCTGAGATCTGATTGTGATTGAGCCCATCAAAAAATAGAAATTGACGATCATGGCAGCTTGTCGCTGACGTAAGCCGGTCATGGAAACGCTGATCCCCTACATCCTCTATTGCATCGCCATGTCCGGCACGCCGGGCCCCAACAACGTGATGGTGCTGGCCTCCGCCGCCAACTTCGGGTTCCGGCGCACCCAGGCCCATATCTGGGGCATCAACATCGGCTTCAGCCTGATGATGTTCATTCTCGCCATGGGGCTTGGCTCGGTGTTTCTGGCTCAGCCGCGGCTGCAGCTGGCGCTGAAGGTGATCGGCGTCGTCTATATGCTCTGGCTCGCCTTCAAGATTGCCACCGCTGGCGGCGTCAGTGACGGAGAGGCGGCAGGCAAGCCGTTGACGTTCCTGCAGGCGGCCGCCTTTCAGTGGGTGAACCCCAAGGCGTGGATGATGATCCTGGGTGCCGTCTCCGTCTATGGACCCGCTGGCTACACTCCGTTTGAAAAGGCGCTTTATCTCAGCCTGGTCATGCTGCTGGCGGGTTCACCCCCCACGCAGATCTTGGCCGCTTTCGGAATCGGAATCCGGCGCTTTCTGCAGAATCCTGCCGCACTCCGGGTGTTCAATGTCACGATGGCGGCGTTGCTCGTGCTAAGCCTCATCCCCATGCTGCGGTAGATCAATGCGGTATCCCGAGCGGATGCTTGTCTCGCGGCGAGTGGGAGGCTTCGAATGGACGAGAACATCCGTACCCTGGCGCACGAGCTTCTGGAGAGCGGTGTCGCCACGCTCAGCGAGCGTGACCGGCGCGTCATCGCCCGCATTGCCAAACAGCATCACATCACCCGCAACCTTAATGCTTCGGTCGACGAAGGTATGACCTTTGGCCAGAAAGTGGCGGACCAGGTCGCGCGCTGGGGCGGTTCCTGGACTTTCATTGTCTGGTTCTTCGCATTCCTGGGAATGTGGAGCCTGCTCAATTCGGCGATCCTGATGACGGATGCGCGATTTGATCCCTATCCCTACATCTTCCTCAACCTGCTGCTCTCGATGCTGGCCTCGATCCAGGCCCCGCTGATCCTGATGTCGCAGAACCGGCAGGCCGCGCGCGACCGCATTCAGGCGACGCTGGACTACGAGGTCAATCTCAAGGCTGAAATCGAGATTCTTGAGTTGCACGAGAAGGTCGACAGGCTGCTGGCCTCAATCCCGAAGGCGGCCTGACCACTTCTCCAGCGCCTGATCATCGGCGTCCTTGGCCTCGACCCAGGCCCCGCTGGAGCCATCCACGCGATGTTCCTTCTTCCAGAAGGGTGCTTGGGTCTTGAGGTAGTCCATAAGGAATTCCGCCGCCGCGAAGGCCGCCGTGCGGTGCCGCGCGGCCGCGACAACCAGCACGATGTTCTCGCCGGGCAGGATCTTGCCGAAGCGATGGATCAGCACCGCGCCGTCGAGCGGCCAGCGGCTTCTGGCGTCTGCCAGTACGCGGCCCATCTCATCCTCGGCCATTCCGGGATAATGCTCCAGCTCCAGCGCGGCGAGCGTTCCCTGCTCGTCCCGGCAAAGCCCGGTGAAGGTCACGACGGCACCGATGTCCGTCCGTCCCGCGCAGAGCAGCTTTTGCTCGGCGGCGATGTCGAAATCCTCTGACTGAACGCGGATGGCGAACATCACCCCCCCGTCATCGGCGGGAAAAACGCAATCTCCCGTGCGCCCGCAATCGCCGCATCGTGCTTCACATGCGCCTTGTCGATCGCGGCGCGAATGAGAGGGCCGTTCTCGAAAGCATAGGCGTATTCCTCGCCCTGGGCTTTCAGCCATTCGATCAGATCAGCGACCGTCGTCACTGTTGCAGGCAGATCAACACTTTCGTCGGGCTTGCCGACGCGCTCGCGCACCCAGGCGAAATAGACGAGTTTCACCGTCATGCCGTGTCCTTGGGTGCCTTTTCATCCTCGGCGATCAGATGCTTGATACCGGAGCCGAAATAGTCCCAACCCGTGTAGAGCGTCAGGCCGGCCGCAACCCACCGCAGGGTCAGTCCGATGTTGAGTGTCCATCCCTCGGGCAGAATGGAATCGCCAGCGGGTCCCGCCACGAGAAAGCCGATGGCGACAAGCTGCGCGGTGGTTTTCCATTTTGCGATTCTGGTGACGGGAAGCGAGACGCGCAGTTCTGCCAGGAATTCCCGCAGGCCCGAAACCAGGATCTCGCGGCACAGGATGATGATCGCGGCCCACAGCGACCAGGAGGCAATCGTCTCGTCCGACACGAGCATCAGCAGCGTGGCCGCCACCAGCAGCTTGTCCGCGATGGGATCCAGCATCCGCCCGATGGCCGAATACTGGTGCCAGGCCCTGGCAAAATAGCCATCGAAGTAATCCGTGATCGCCGCGCCCACGAAGAACGCCAGCGCCCACCAGCGCATGCTGTCATCGCGCGGCCAGAACAGGATTGCGACGATGGCCGGCACCGCCAGAATGCGCAGATATGTCAGCACATTGGGAAGCGAAAAGGGATGGCTCTTGTTGCGGGGCGTCATGCGTCCTGTCTCGATTCGCCATCGACGATGGAGTTCATTGAACGTTACCTAGACCGAACACGCGACAAACCAAAGAGGGGCTGGGCATATCTGTCACCCCTTCTCGTTGAAGAAGTCATAGACCGCTCTGGCCGTTGCGGCATTGACGCCCGGCGTGCGCGCAAGGTCATCCAGCGACGCCCGGGATATGGCCTTTGTAGTCCCGAAATGCAGGAGAAGCGCACGCTTTCGTGATGGGCCGATGCCTCCGATCTCGTCGAGCGGGCTTCTGGTCATCTCGCGCTTGCGCTTGGCGCGGTGGGCACCGATGGCGAAACGATGCGCCTCATCGCGCAGGCGTTGCACGAAATAGAGCGCCGGATCACGCGGCGGCAGGCGGAAGGGCGGACGGCCCGGCATGATGAAGGTTTCCCGGCCCGCGTCGCGGTCCGCGCCCTTCGCTATGCCGACAAGCGGAACATCCCTCACGCCCAGCGCCTCAAGCGTGGCACGTGCTGCCTCCAGTTGCCCCTTGCCGCCGTCGATCAGGACAAGATCTGGCCAGGTGGGGAAGGCGTCACTTTCTTCTTTCTCCCTTGGGAGAAGGCGACCGTCGGAGGCGGACGGATGAGGGAGAATCGCGGGCGGCGAGGATTCTCCGTCATCCGCCCTGCTGCGCAGGGCACCTTCTCCATCCAGATCGGGCAGGCCCGATCTGGTCAATGTATCTTGCCCAGATCGGGCAGGCCCGATCTGGGTGGGAGAAGGGAGCAACTTGCCATCCTCCTTCACCAGCCGGGAAAACCGCCGCTCCAGCACTTCCCGCATCATGCCGAAATCATCGCCCGGCGTGATGTCCGTCGATTTGATGTTGAAGATCCGGTAATGCTGCTTCCGGAAGCCTTCGACACCCGCCACGATCATGCCACCGACGGCATTCGTGCCCGAGATGTGGGAATTGTCATAGACCTCGATGCGGCGTGGCGGGTTCGGCAGACCGAAGGCCTGCGCCAGTGCCGCCATCAGCTTCGTTTGCGTGGCGCTGTCGGCGAGGCGACGGGAAAGCTCCTCCGTCGCGTTTTTCATCGCATGGTCGATGAGATCCTTCTTTTCGCCGCGCTGAGGCCGGGCGAGCTCGATCCTGCGACCCGCGCGGGTTGAAAAAGCTTCCGCGAGCAGTGCGGCATTCTCGATCTCTTCCGACAGCAGGATCAGCCGTGGCACCGGCTTGTCATCGTAGAACTGCGCCATGAAGGCATCCAGCACTTCTGCCTTGGTCAGGCTGGCATGCGCCTTGGGGAAATAGGCCCGGTTGCCCCAGTTCTGGAACGTGCGGAAGAAGAACACCTCGATGCAGAACTGGCCCTCATGCTCCGCGATCGCGAAGACATCGGCCTCTTCGACGGTCTGCGCGTTGATGTCCTGCGATCCGCCGGTGGCGGAGAGCGCGGCGATTCGGTCGCGGAAGCGCGCGGCCTTCTCGAACTCCAGCGCTTCGGATGCCTCCTGCATCTCCCGCGCCATGTGCTCGCGCACCGCCTGGCTTTTGCCGGAGAGAAAGCCTTTCGCCTCGCCGACGAGTTCGCTGTATTCGCCCGTGGAAATCTCGTTGGTGCAGGGGCCTGCGCAGCGCTTGATCTGGTGCAGCAGGCAGGGGCGCGTGCGGTTGGCGAAATAGCTGTCGGTGCATGTCCGCAGAAGGAAGGCCTTCTGGAGCGCATCGATGGTGC
>JANMFA010000451.1:0-6119 GCA_031377545.1 Hyphomicrobiales bacterium
CCACGGTCGATCTCCAGCCTGCCGAAACGCAAGATATCGGAGGGTGTACCTGTTGCGCCACGCCGCAGGACAACGCGGATGCGCGCCAGCAACTCGCGCGGCTCGAAGGGCTTGGAAACATAATCCTCCGCGCCGATCTCGAGGCCGACCACGCGGTCCATGGGATCGCCCTTCGCCGTCAGCATGATCACGGGTGTCGTGGACGCAGCTGAGGGGAGAGCGCGAATCTTGCGGAAGACATCGAGCCCGTCACCATCGGGCAGCATCAGGTCAAGGAGGATGAGGTCAGCCGGATCGCGCCTGAGTGCTGCGATGCCAGACGCGCCGTCCTCGGCATGGCTGACGGCAAAGCCGGACTGGCGGAGATAGCTGGCCACCATCTCCGCCAGACGGACGTCATCCTCGATCATCAGGATATGGGTCATGGGAGGGTTGTATCCTGATCAGCCGAGGATGCGCCAGTTGCTCAACCCCGCCAGTGGCGGCGGCGGTTCTCCCAGCGCTCAACGAGCTGCTGGCGCTGGGTGGGCGTCAGCACCTCGGCGATCTCGCCGAGGGCCTGGGCCGCGCGCTTCGAACCCGTCTCGAAGGCCGCGAATTCCTCGGCACGCAGCTTCTCGATGGCGGCGCGGTCGACGGTGTCGGCCTTGAGGAGAATCGCGAGCTTCAGGCTGGCCGCATAGCGCCGGTCACGCAACGGCCTCAGCTCCTGCATGGCGCCTTGTGCGATGGTGACGATCTTCAGCTTCTGTTCGGAGGTGGCACCGACCGAACCGAGCGCGTAGTCGATCATCCGTTCGGGGCCAAAGCCAAACATCGAGCCACGGCCCATCATGCCGCCATGCATGGGCGCGCCATAGCCTTGGCCGGGACCGTAGCCTTGGCCGTAACCATAACCTTGGCCGTAACCATAACCTGGGCCATGAAACTGCTGGCTGTAAACAGCGCCAGCGCCCAGGGCGGTGAGGCCGGCCAGGACGGCGGCAATGCCGACACGGCGGCCATTCAGCCATTTGCGGCGGGGCGGGGTGGCGGCGGGTGTTTCAGCCGGGGTTGCGTTGGTGTTGATTGCGGACATGAGGCTCTCCTGTGATCCAGTGGCCGCCTGATTTGGCGGGATGATGGAGGTATGAGCCTTGAAAACGTCCTGATCGCTGCAGCCGCGTAAAGTTATGTAAAGCCAATCCGTGAGATCACAATCTGCCGCTTCTTCCCTTGAGCTGCCACGAAACCGGACTATCTCACGTCTCATGAAACGCCGCTCGTTCCTCAAACTCTTCGGCCTCTCAACCCTTGCCGCAATCAGCGGAGGAACCGCCTACGCCATGCTGCGCAAACCTTCGAATCCCTATTATGCCGGCCCCGTCACGGATCACTTCGATGGGATGAAGTTTTTCTCGCCCGGGCGTGCCAATTTCGCAGAGAAGTCGCGGATGGATCTGCTGAAATGGCAATTCGGCGGCGGCAAGGAAAGCTGGCCTTCGCACTTTCACAGTCCGTTCAGCGACAAGCCGCCAGCCCGCGTCGACAGCGGCATCCGCGTGACGCTGGTGGGCCATGCGAGCTATCTGATCCAGACCGGCGGGATGAACATCCTGCAGGATCCGGTGTGGTCGGAGCGCGCGAGCCCTGTGTCCTTCGCCGGTCCCAGGCGGGTCAATGCACCCGGCATCGCGCTGGTTGACCTGCCGAAGATCGATGCCGTGCTGCTCACGCACAACCACTATGACCATATGGATCTCGCGACGATCGCGCAGCTGGCGAAGGCCTTTTCGCCGAAAATCATTGTGCCGCTGGCCAATGACGCGATCCTGACGACGGCGGATCCTGATCTTGCCCCTCTGCTCTCGGTGCATGACTGGGGTGACAGCATTGCCCTGTCCGACCGGGTGAAGGTGACGCTGGAGCCTTCGCTGCACTGGTCGGCGCGGGGCATGACGGATCGTTTCATGGCGCTGTGGGGCAATTTCGTCATCGAAGGCCCGGCGGGCAGGATCTATGCCTGTGGCGACACCGGCTATGATGAGAATTCCATCTTTCCGGCGATGAAAGCGAAATATGGCGGCTTCCGGCTGGCACTCCTGCCGATCGGTGCCTATGAGCCGCGCTGGTTCATGAAAGAGCAGCACATGAATCCGGAGGAGGCCGTGACAGTCTTTCAGGAACTGGGTGCGGAGGCTGCCATCGGCCACCACTGGGGTACGTTCAACCTCACGAACGAAGGTGTGGAGCGGCCCCGTGAGGCGCTGGCAGTGGCGGTGAGCGAGGCGCGCGTCGATCCCAAGCTGTTCCGGGCGTTCCTGCCGGGCGAGGTGTGGGAGGGGTGAGCGCCGTCACTCCACCAGGACGTAAATGATCATCTCCATGGTCGCGTCCTCGGAGGTCTTGGGATCATTCATGTATTCCTCGACGAAGATGTTGCGGGCTTTCAGGCCCTTTTCATCGAGATAGGCCGTGATGGCCTCGTAGGTCGTGTCGATGTCGTCGTAAGCGCCGTTGTGGGTGAATTTCAGCGCCTTGCCAGAAGGTGATTTGCCAATGACGAAGTCTTTTCCCAGGCCCGCTGGCGGTGTGGCCGGTTCGGCCGCAAGCACCAGCATCGCCTCGAACTTGAAGCCGAAATCATCCGTTGCCGTGAACGCGGCCTGGGGGCGGCCCTGTGTCGCCAGAGTGAGTCTTTTCGCTTCCGCCGCCAGCTTCTGGAACGATTCCATCAGCGTGTCGAACCCGTCATCCCAGGTCGATTGGCCCCGCAGAAGGATCACGGGCCGGGCCTCAAGCACCACGTCTGTCGGCCCGCCGATTTCGGGCGTCTTCATCTGGTCCGAGGTCTGGGGCAATGTTCCAGGCGGCTGCTGCGGATTGGACGCAGCGGGCGGCTCCGCCGGAGTGGCAGGCAGTTGTGGCGCAGGGGCTGGCAGCACGGGCGCTGCGGGCGGGGTCGTCAGCGATCCCGGCGGAGGCAGGGTTGGCGGTGTCGCAGGCAGCTGTTGCGCGGGTGCCACGGCCACCGAGGCCAGCACCACCAGGAGGGGAATCCAGAATGTCCGCATGGAGAGAAAGATCCTTTTCAGTCCTGCCCGAACATATCGGTTCGCGTGATTCGTGTGCTCATATGGCATTTCTGGATCAAATGAACCGCAGACCCTCATGGTCAAGTGAAACATCGGCAATCTGATGGCAAGGCCATGAGACAGTCCGAATGGGCACGCTGACGATTTGGCGCTGAACGCATCATCGCCTATACGGCGCGCACAACTCCGGAACGCTTCCCCCATGTCGGCACTCGCCCATCACTCCGTGCGCAAGATGAACGGCCTCGGCAACGAGATTGTCGTGCTGGATCTGCGCGGCTCCCGGCATGTGGTGTCGGCGGAGGAAGCGCGCGCCATCGGACGCGGGACAGGATTGCATTTTGACCAGATGATGGTGCTGCATGATGCGCGGACAGCAGGCACCGAAGCCTTCGTGCTGATCTACAACATCGACGGCACGGAAGCCGGGGCCTGCGGCAATGGTACACGCTGCGTGGCGCAGGTTCTGGCGGCAGAAAGCGGCCGCAATCATGTCACGGTAGAATCACGGGCGGGGCTGCTGGAATGCACGAGGCTCGGGCCCTGGTCCTATTCGGTTGATATGGGCCAGCCGCGCCTTGGCTGGTGGCAAATTCCCATCAGCACTCCGGTGGTCGATACCACGCGGGTGGCGCTGGACACGGCGTTTCTCCAGGCCGCGATCCCGACGGATTTCACGGGAGTCAGCATGGGCAATCCGCATGCGGTCTTCTTCGTGAAGGACGTCGAGGCGCATGATCTTGCCCGCACGGGGCCGCTTCTGGAGGTCCATCCAATGTTTCCGGAAAAGGCCAACATTTCGCTTGCTGCAGTGACCTCGCTGTCGGCGCTGACGCTGAAGGTCTGGGAGCGCGGTGCTGGCCTGACCCGTGCCTGCGGGTCCGGGGCGTGCGCTGCGGCGGTTGCGGCGCACCGGCGCGGCCTGACCGGACGGCAGGTGACCGTGACGCTGCCCGGCGGGGATCTGCAGATCGACTGGCGGGCGGATGATCATGTGATCATGACCGGGCCGGTGGAACTGGAGTTCGAGACGATGCTCGATCCAGCCCTGTTTGCGCCCGCGGGGGCGGCATGAGCGTCGAGGTCGTCACCTTTGGCTGCCGTCTCAACACGCATGAATCGGAAGCGATGCGGCAGGCGGCTGAACGGGCGGGCCAGCGCGATCTGGTGATCGTGAATTCCTGCGCTGTCACAGCGGAGGCCGTCAAGCAGGCTCGCCAGACCATCCGGCGGCTGGCGCGGGACAATCCCGCACGGCGCATCGTCGTTACGGGTTGTGCGGCGCAAACCGAGCCGGAGACATTTGCCGCCATGCCGGAGGTCACGCAGGTTCTCGGCAATGCCGAGAAAATGCGCGCCGGGACATGGCAGGCCATCCCCGACAATGACCCGCTCCGGCCTGCCACGGAACGTGTGATCGTCAATGACATCATGACGGTGCGCGATACCGCACCACAGATGATCGATGCCATCGAAGGCCGCGCCCGCGCCATCGTGCAGGTCCAGAATGGCTGCGATCACCGCTGCACCTTCTGCATCATCCCCTTTGGGCGCGGCAATTCCCGCTCATCCGGCATGGGCGAGGTTGTCGAGCAGGTGAAGCGCCTCGTTGGCAACGGCTACCGGGAGATCGTGATCACCGGGGTCGATATCACGTCGTATGGTCATGATCTTCCTGGTCGCCCCCGGCTGGGCACACTGCTGAAACAGATCATCCGGCATGTGCCCGATCTGGACAGGCTGCGGCTGTCCTCGATCGATTCCATCGAGGCTGATGACGATTTGATGGAGATGATCGCCACGGAAAAGCGGCTGATGCCGCATCTCCATCTGTCGCTGCAGGCGGGCGACAACATGATCCTGAAGCGCATGAAGCGTCGGCATACGCGCGATGACGCCATCCGTTTCTGCGAGGATGTGCGCAAGTTGCGGCCCGGCGTCGTCTTCGGGGCCGATATCATCGCGGGGTTCCCGACCGAGGACGAGGCGATGTTCGAGAACTCGCTGCGGCTTGTCGAGGATTGCGGGCTGACGCATCTGCATGTCTTTCCCTACTCGCCCCGCAAGGGCACGCCGGCGGCCCGCATGCCGCAGGTTGCTCACGCCGCCATCCGGGAGCGCGCCCGGCGGTTGCGCGAGGCCGGGACCACACGTCTGGCCCGGCATCTCGATCGGCAGGTGGGAAGTGCGCTGCATGTGCTGACCGAACGCGGTGGCACAGGGCGCGCCGAGGATTTCACGGCAGTGCGATTGCCTCAGGATTTTCCGCCGGGAGAACTGCGCATGCTTGCGATCACCGGGCATGACGGGCAAAAGCTGATCGCAGGTCAAGGACGCATGAATGGTTGACGAGAAGAAGCCCGGTTTTTTCAAGCGCCTCTTTGGCTTTGGAAAGGCTGAACCCGCTCCCGAGCCCGCTCCGGCACCGGTTGCAGAAGCTGCGCCGCTGGTCGATGAGGCTTCGGAACGCATCGCGCGCGAGATTGCGGACGCCAAGGCCGCGGCAGAGGCCGCCAGCGAACAGGCACGGCAGGCTGCGCTTGCTGCTGCTGAGGCCGAGCGGCTGGCGGCCGAAAAAGCTGTTGCGGAGAAAGCTGTGGCCGAACGGCTCGCTCTTGAAGAGCAGACACGCCGCACTGCTGCGGCGGAGGCCAGGGCAGCCGAAGACAAGGCACTGAAGGAGCGCGCCGAATCCGAGCGCGTTGCCGAGGAAAAGCGTGTTGCTGCCAAGGTGGAGGCTGATCGGGCGGAGAATGCCAGAGCCGAAGCGGCGAGGGCTGAGGCAGCGAGAACTGAGGCAGGAAGGATCGAGGACACCAGACAGCAGGCAGCCCGCGCCGCTCAGGCGCGTCTGGAACAGGACCGCCTGGAGGCAGCGCGTCAGGGAGCCGCGCAGGCCGACGCACAGCGTGCTGCTGCTGACGAAGCACAGCGTGCTGCTGCCGAACAGGAGGCCATGGATCAGGCTGCACGGGCACTGGCTGAGCGCGAGGAAGCGGAGAAAGCCGCCCGAGAGGCTGAATCTGAGCGTGCCGAAGCTGAGCG
>JANMFA010000051.1:0-1944 GCA_031377545.1 Hyphomicrobiales bacterium
GCCCGTTCCGCGACGCCATCGGCACCAACCAGACTCTGGTGGGTGACAAGCGGACGTACCAGATGGACCCCGGCAACGGTGACGAGGCCATCCGCGAGGCCGCGCTGGACATCGAGGAAGGCGCCGACATGATCATGGTCAAGCCCGGCATGCCCTATCTCGACATTGCGCGGCGGCTGAAGGACACGTTCGGAGTGCCGACTTTCGCCTATCAGGTGAGCGGCGAATACGCGATGCTGGTGGCGGCGGGCCGGAACGGCTGGCTCGATCTGGACCGCGTGATGATGGAGAGCCTGCTCAGCTTCAAGCGGGCGGGCTGTGATGGGGTGCTGACGTATTTTGCGCCGGTTGTGGCGGAGAGGTTGCGGAGGGGGTGAGCTGCGGCGCTTCCCTTCTCCCCTTGCGGGAGAAGGTGGCATGCGCAGCATGACGGATGAGGGGTCGCGCTGAGCTATCCGATAGGGCGCTTCGGAACAGGCATCTCCAGCGCTGCGATCACTTTTTGCGTCGCCAGTTCGGGCGACCCGATCACTTCGTCGGTGGTCACCCTCAGCACGCGAAATGCGTTCGCTTGCAGCCAGACGTCGCGCACATCATACTTGGGTCCCTGCACGGCATCAGCGTGATGCGGACCATCCACCTCGACGATCAGACGTCGTTCAAGACAAATGAAATCAGCAATGTAGCGGCCAATCGGCATCTGCCTTCGAAACTTGGCGCTGATGCGACGATCTCGCAGGATCGCCCATAGCAGAGCCTCGGCGTTCGAAGGCCCGACTCGCTGGTCGCGGGCCAAGCATCTCATGACATGGCGAGGCGGTTGAGCGGACATCTGGGTAGGGTGCCAAGGAGGATAGCTTGGCGCAACCCCTCATCCGTCATGCTCCGCATGCCACCTTCCCCCGCAAGGGGGGAAGGAATGGAGAGGGATCAAAACGCCAACCGCCTCGCCCGCTTCACCTGGGGGATCGCCTCGATCTTGGCGATCAGCGCCTCGTCCACCGGCGTATCCACCGCCACATAGCAGATCGCATCGCCACCGGCCCGGTCACGCCCGAGATTGAACGTCGCGATGTTCACGCCCGCCGCCCCCATGAGCGAGCCAAATGCACCGATGAAGCCCGGCTTGTCGGCGTTACGCACGTAGATCATGTGCGGCGCAAAGGCGGCGTCCACCTTGATCTCGCGGATCTCGGTGATGCGCGGCACGCCATCGGACAGCACCGTGCCAGCGGCATGGCGCGTCATATCCTCGGCCTCCACGTAGATCTTGATGCGGCTCTCGCCATCCTCGGCGGCGTCGCGTGTCGTTTCCTCCACCCTGATGCCCTTTTCCTTGGCGATAGCAGCCGCGTTGACCATGTTGATGCCCGGCATGAACGGACGCAGCGCACCCGCAATCGCCGCAGCGGTCATCGGCTTGGTGTTGAGTTCCGTCACCTTGCCTTCATAGACCACACGGATGCCCTTCACGGTGGATTCGGTCAGCTGGCCCAGGAACGACCCGAGCTTCTCCGCCAGCGCCACGAAGGGTTTCACCCTTGGTGCTTCTTCCGCCGAGATCGACGGGAAGTTGACGGCATTGGTGATCGCGCCGCGCAGCAGGTAGTCCGACATCTGCTCCGCCACCTGCAGCGCCACATTCTCCTGCGCCTCGTTGGTCGAAGCGCCCAGATGCGGCGTGCAGATCACGTTGGGCAGGCCAAACAGCACGTTGGATGTTGCCGGCTCCTCCGCGAACACATCGAAGGCTGCACCCGCGACATGGCCGGACTTCAGCGCATCCGCCAGCGCATCCTCATCCACCAGACCGCCGCGTGCGCAGTTGATGATGCGAACGCCCTTTTTCGTCTTGGCGAGGATGCGCTGGCGGATGCGCTGAAGTCCGGCCATGTCGCGGGTGCAGCCTTCGATGTGTTCGCGGAGGAGCCGGCAACATCCAAC
>JANMFA010000061.1:0-7316 GCA_031377545.1 Hyphomicrobiales bacterium
CCTCCAACGCGCGGCGCGCCTCGTGATCCTCGGCCCGGTGGAACTGGATGGAGTTCTGGCGGATCTGCTCGACCAGATCAAAGGTGGTCCAGCCTTCCTGGTCGCGCACCGCGTCGCCAAGAAGGCGCCCAAGCATGCGAATGTTTTCCCGCAGTGGGGCATCCTTATCGCGATCAGGCATGGAACACTCCATCGATGGTTTGTGAGCCAACCGTCCATGCAGGGCTGCAACGATCCTCTTGTGTCAATGCACAGGGGCGCTGTTCAGCCATGCACCGATGACATCAGCCCAATCAACACGAGATCAACCCTCTGGCTTGATGCCAGCCTGGCGCACGATATCACCGCTCTTCTGCACCTCGTCCGCGATGAACCGGGCGAACTGTTCTGCGGTTTCGGTTACGGGCTCGGCACCAAGGCCACGTAACTTCTGCACGATCTCCGGGTCCTTCGACGCGGCCTGCACCGTCAGATTGAGCGCGGTGATCTGGGACGGGGGCAGCGCCTTGGGTGCCCACAGACCGTACCAGAGCGTAAAGGCAAGGCCGGGAAATCCTGCCTCCGCGATGGTCGGCGTTCCGGGCAGAAGATCAGAGCGGGCGGGCGACATGATCGCGAATGCCCGCAGCGTTCCCGTTGAAATATGCTGCTGCGCCGAGCCGACCGGCGCGACCATCAGCGTGGTTTGCCCGGCCAGCACGTCCTGCAGAGCTGGTGCGGTGCCGCGATAGCTGACCACCAGTGTCTTTGCGCCAATTTCGGATTTGAACCGCTCGGTCGCCAGGTGCCCCATGGCCCCCAGTGCGGAGTTGCCAAACGTGTGTTTCTCAGGAGCATCGACCATTTCCTTTGCCAGCGACTTCAGATCGCCGGGCGTCTTGCCCGGATGACCGACCAGCACCAGCGGCGACGTCGCGAGGCGTGAGATCGGCGCGAAATCCGCGACCGGATCGTAGGGCACTTGCCGCATCACATGGCGCGCCATGATCTGGATATCGGCATTGGTCAGAAAGGTGCCGCCATCGGGCTCCGCACGGGCCACCTCGGCGGCTCCCAATGTGTTGTTGGCTCCCGCCTTGTTCTCGACGATCCAGCTGTTTCCGGTCGTCTCTTTCAGGCGATTGGCGAAAAGGCGGCCGATGGCGTCGATGGCTCCGCCGGGCGCAGCCGGAACGATCAGCCGGACAGTGCGGATCGTCTGGGCATTGGCGATCCCAAGCGCGAGACCCCCGCCTGCCGCAAGCCCCAGTGTGAATGTCCTTCGATCAAGTTGCTGCATGGCCTTTGGCTCCCCTGCGTATTGTTTTTCTGTGTAGATCACGGCGGCAAACACAGGGTCAAGCGGACGACACGATCACCGCTTGCGCAGGATGAAGGTCTGGCGTTTAAACAACGGATGGACCTTCCGAATCCCCATGGGGCCCTGCTGACGATTGACGTCGGCACGCTGGCCGACAACTGGAAGCAGCTGGCTGCCATGGTGAAGCCGGCAGAATGCGCAGCAGTGGTCAAGGCGAATGCCTATGGACTGGGCATCGAGGTCGTCGTTCCAGCGCTTTCAAAGGCCGGATGCCGCACGTTTTTCGTGGCCCATCTTGAGGAGGCTATCCGGACGCGCAAGGCCGCACCGGTCGCCGTGATCTATGTCCTCAACGGATTGATCCAGGGATCGGAGCCTCTCTACCAGAGCTATCGGCTTCGACCCGTCCTGGGAACGATCGGCGAGATCGGACGCTGGCGCAAGGCGGGGGGAGGTGCGTCCGCGCTGCATGTCGACACCGGCATGAACCGCCTCGGCCTTTCCATCGACGAGGCCCGCGCATTGTCGATGCTGAACGAATGGGAGAGCATCGGGATAGACTTGCTGATGTCGCATTTCATTGCATCGGAGGAACCGGAAAGCCGCCTCAATGTCGCGCAGGTCACGCGCTTCGACCGTCTTGCAGGATGGTTCGGCGATCGCATCAAGCGCAAGAGTCTGGCGAATTCGTCCGCACACTTCTTGCCGGAGTTGCCGCGCTACGACGTGACCCGTGCAGGCTATGCGATATATGGCGGCAACCCCACGCCGGGGCAGAAGAATCCGATGAAGCCGGTGATCCGGCTGGAAGCGCCTATTCTCCAGTTGCGCCACATCGAGCCGGGCGATCATGTGGGCTACAATGGCCAATGGACCGCGCAACGGCCATCGATGATCGCCACGCTATCACTGGGTTATGCCGATGGCTGGCTTCGTTCGCTCAGCGGAACCAATGACAGGCCTGGCGGCGCTGCCATGGTCAACGGCAAGCGCTGCGACATTGTCGGGCGTGTCTCGATGGACCTGACCACCATCGACGTCACGGATTGCCCGCCCGGAAGCGTCAAGGCCGGACATAAAGCGGTTCTGCTCGGCGACGGCATTGAAGTTGATGACGTGGCCATGATGGCGGGCACCAACGGATATGAGATCCTGACGTCGCTGGGTGGCCGATACCAGCGCAAGGTGATCGGAGTCTGATACCTTGGCCAAGCTGAAATCCACCTTCATCTGCCAAAGCTGCGGAGCCGTTCACGGGCGTTGGCAGGGCCGTTGCGAGGCCTGCGGCGCGTGGAACACGATCGCGGAAGAAGCCGCAGCCGCGAGCGCGCCGATCGCCTCGGGCGGGGCACGTATCGGCAAGGGCCGGGTCATCAAGCTGGAAGGGCTGACGGGAGCATCGCTCGAAGCCCCTCGCCTTCCCGTAGGCATGTCGGAGCTGGACCGTGTCACGGGCGGCGGGTTCGTGCGCGGCTCGGTAATCCTGCTGGGCGGAGAGCCGGGCATTGGCAAATCGACCCTTCTGATCCAGGCTGCCGCAGCCCTGGCGCGCAAGGGCCAGCGGGTCGTCTATATCTCGGGGGAAGAGGCCGTTGCGCAGGTGCGATTGCGCGCGGATCGGCTTGGACTGGCGGATAGCCCCGTGGAGCTGGCGTCCGAAACGCATGTCGATGATATCGTGGCAACGTTATCGATAGGCCCTACCCCCGCGCTCGTCATCATTGATTCAATCCAGACCATGTGGACCAGTGCGGTGGAGGCAGCACCGGGCACCGTGACACAGGTGCGCGGCTCCGCTCAGGCGCTGATCCGTTACGCCAAGACAACGGGAGCCTGCGTGATCCTCGTCGGGCATGTGACGAAAGATGGCCAGATCGCCGGGCCGCGCGTTGTCGAGCACATGGTCGATGCCGTCATCTTCTTCGAAGGCGAAGGCGGCCATGATTTCCGCATCCTGCGCGGCCTCAAGAACCGCTTCGGACCCACCGACGAGATCGGCGTTTTCGAAATGCGCGGCGACGGCCTGAACGAGGTCGCCAATCCCTCCGCCCTCTTCCTCGGCAATCGCGATCCCAATGCGGCAGGCACCAGCGTCTTTGCCGGGATGGAAGGCACGCGGCCGCTGCTGGTAGAGCTTCAGGCGCTGGTGGTGCCAACGGGGCTCGGTACGCCGCGCCGTGCCGTCGTCGGCTGGGACACGAGCCGCCTCGCCATGGTGCTGGCCGTGCTCGAAGCGCATGGCGGCGTGCGGCTCGGGCAGTACGACGTCTATCTCAACGTGGCAGGTGGCTTGAAGATTGCGGAACCTGCGGCGGATCTGGCAGTAGCGGCAGCGCTCGTGTCGTCGCTCACTGGCAACCCCTTGCCCATCGATATGGCGATCTTCGGCGAGGTCAGCCTTTCGGGCGCAATCCGGCCTGTATCGCACGCTGGAAACCGGCTGAAGGAAGCCGCCAAGCTCGGCTTCACCCGCGCCGCTGTGCCCCACACCAAACCGGGCGAAGGCAAGCCCGGCGACGAGCCGGACAAAGCGATTGCCGCACGCGGCATCGAGCGGATCGCCGATCTTGTGGCCTTGATTGCGGCGGGCAAGCCGGTCAGGACGGTTGAAAGAAGTGTCGAGCGAGACCGTTGAACCACGTGACCTTTGCGGATTCGCCGTCTATAGAGAGCCCGCCTGACGCCTGAATTGCCTGCCGGAGTGCCTATGCCTGTCACCATTCTCGACATGATCGTTATCGGCGTGGTGCTGATCTCCGCCTTGCTGGCAGCGTTGCGCGGTTTCACGCGTGAAGTGCTCGCCATCGGTTCCTGGGCGGTGGCTGCGGCCGTTGCCTATATCTTCCATCCTCAGGCCATTCCGCTGGTTCAGCAGTATGTCTCGACCAACAAGAGCCTCGCCCTGCCGATTGCGGCAGGCGGCATCTTTCTGGTGACCTTGCTGATTGCATATTTCGTGACATCCAAGATCTCCGATATGATCCTCGACAGCCGCATTGGTGCGCTGGACCGGACGCTTGGCTTCCTCTTCGGTGCCGCACGTGGCCTGCTGCTCGCCGTGGTGGGCTTCCTTTTCTTCACCTGGCTCGCCCAGGACGAGAAAAACCACCCGACCTGGATTCGTGACGCCAAGCTGAAGCCCATGCTGACATCGGCAGGCAGCACGCTGATGGGCCTGTTGCCGGACAATCCGGAAGAGACACTCCGCAAGATCCGTGGCAAGACGCCCGAAGGTGAAGCACCGCGCGAGCCTGCCCCCGAAACCGTGCCGCCCAGGCGCAGCGAGGCGCCCTCACCCATACCGGCAACGGCCAGCCCACAGGATCGCGCAGGGCTGCAACGCCTCCTCGACAGTGGACAACGTCCACAACAGAACCGATAGGGACTGCACAACGTAGCCAGAATGTCTCATTGAACCGAGATCTGAAGGGAAACGGACGCGATGAGCGAACTTCAATCCGGACTGGACAGCGCGGACAGCGATTTCCTCCGGGAGAAGTGCGGCGTTTTCGGTATCTTTGGCCACCCCGACGCAGCAGCCATCACAGCGCTTGGTTTGCACGCGCTCCAGCATCGCGGCGAGGAAGCGGCCGGCATCGTCACGTTCGACGGCGCACGCTACCATTCCGAGCGCCGCATGGGCCTCGTGGGCGATACGTTTTCACGCAAGGACGTGATCGAGCGCCTGCCCGGCAACTCTGCCATCGGGCATGTGCGCTATTCCACCACGGGCGAAACCATCCTGCGCAACGTACAGCCGCTGTTCGCCGAACTCGATGTCGGTGGCCTCGCCATCGCGCACAATGGCAATCTGACCAACGGATTGACCCTGCGGCGCGATCTGATCCGCAAGGGTGCTATCTGCCAGTCCACGTCGGACACCGAGATGGTGCTGCATCTGGTGGCGCGCTCGCTGCGCAGCCGCTTCATTGACCGTTTCATCGATGCACTGATGCAGATCGAGGGGGCCTATTCCTTCGTTGGCCTCACCAACAAGAAGCTGATCGGCGCACGCGATCCGCTGGGCATCCGCCCGCTTGTCCTTGGCGAACTCAACGGTTGTCCGATCCTGGCCTCCGAGACCTGCGCGCTGGATATCATTGGTGCCAAGTTCATCCGCGATGTCGAGAATGGCGAGATCGTACTGATCTCCGAGAAGGGCATTGAATCGATCAAGCCATTCGAGAGCGTCGCGATGCGGCCCTGCATCTTCGAATACATCTACTTTTCCCGGCCGGATTCCGTGGTGCATGGCCGCAACGTCTATGATGTGCGCAAACGCTTTGGCGCGGAACTGGCCAAGGAAAGCGGCGTCAAGGCCGATGTCGTGGTGCCGGTGCCCGATTCCGGCGTGCCGTCGGCCATCGGCTTCAGCCAGGCCTCCGGCATTCCCTATGAACTTGGCATAATCCGCAACCATTATGTCGGCCGCACCTTCATCCAGCCGAGCCAGGCCATCCGCGAACTGGGCGTGCGCATGAAGCACAGCGCCAACCGGGCGATCATCGAGGGCAAGAGCATCGTACTGCTCGATGATTCCATCGTGCGTGGCACCACCTCGGTGAAGATCGTGCGCATGATGCGCGAGGCTGGCGCGAAGGAAGTGCATTTCCGCATCGCCAGCCCCCCGATCACCCATCCCGACTACTACGGCATCGACACGCCAACGCGTGACAACCTGCTGGCGGCGCGCATGAACCTCGAGGAAATGCGCCAGTATATGGGCGCGGACAGCCTGGCATTCCTGTCGGTCGACGGCGTTTACCGCGCCTGCGGCTACGAAGGGCGCAACAATGCGGCCCCGCAATTCACCGACCATTGCTTCACCGGTGACTATCCCACACCGCTGACTGATCTGCTGGGCGAAAGCGCGAAGCAGACGATTTCACTGCTGGCCGAAGCGAGCTGATCCATGACCACAGGCCTTCTGAAAGACCGCGTCGCGGTCGTCACCGGCGCGTCCCGCGGCATTGGCTATGCGACCGCACTGACATTGGCGGAAGCAGGTGCACATGTCATCGCCGTGGCGCGCAACGTCGGCGGGCTTGAAGAGCTCGATGACGCCATCCGCGCCAAAGGCGGAGCCGCGACGCTGGTGCCCTTCGACCTCAAGGATTTTCCCGCCATCGACCGGCTGGGTGCAGCGATCCAAGAGCGCTGGGGCAAGCTGGATATCCTCGTCGGCAATGCCGGCGTTCTCGGCCCGATTTCGCCGCTGGGTCACGTGGACCCGAAATCCTTCGATGAGGTGATGGCAGTCAACGTCACAGCAAACTGGCGCTTGATCCGCTCGCTCGATCCGCTGCTGCAGCTTTCCAGCGCAGGCCGCGCGCTGTTCGTGTCATCCGGTGCCGCGCACAAGACAATGGCGTTCTGGGGCCCATATTCCGTGTCGAAGGCCGCCGTACAGGCGCTGGCGATGACCTATGCGGCGGAGACGCAGCGCACGAAACTGCGTGTCAACCTCATCAATCCTGGCCCGCTGCGCACGCGGATGCGGGCGGATGCCATGCCGGGTGAGGATCCCGAGACACTGCGCACGCCGGAGGAACTGGCGCCGCATATCGTGCGGATGGCGTCAGTCGGGGCGGAAGAGCACGGGATGATTTTCGATTTCCCGACGGGCAAGATGCTGAAGCCGATGGGGCCTGCCTGATTTTCTCCTTCTCCCGTTGCGGGAGAAGCAAGAAACGGCTCACCCGATCTTCCGGCCACCCTTGTCATACGGGTTCTCCTGCGTGCGCAGCGATAGCCGAATCGGCACGCCGGGCAGGTCAAAATCCTCGCGCATGTGGTTCACGAGATAGCGAACGTAGCTCTGCGGCAGGTCGTCAAGCTGGTTGCCGAAAATCGCAAAATGCGGCGGGCGGCTCTTCACCTGCGTCATGTACTTGATCTTGATGCGGCGGCCAGAGACAGCGGGCGGTGCATTGGCATTGACCGCCGACTCCAGCCAGCGGTTCATCTTGGAGGTCGAGATGCGGCGGCTCCAGATTTCGTGGGCGGCGAAACAGGC
>JANMFA010000080.1:0-1646 GCA_031377545.1 Hyphomicrobiales bacterium
GGACTCTGGGGTGGGGCCGGGTTTCCGTTCCCGACGCGCACTGCCTTTGTGGAAGCCATCGAGGCGGGTGGTGTCGCCGCCATGGAGGTGCTGGCGCGGGATTTGCGGGCGCTCGGGCTCTACACCTCCCGGTCGCTGTCCTATGAGGGCGTGCGGTATGAGCTGCTCGAGCATACGCTGACGGAAGCGCAACGGACCATCTATGACGCCTATGCCGGGGCTTTCGGCATCATCCACCGCAACCTCAATGCTGCGCTGGAAGCCGCCAACATCACCAGCACCAAGGACGGCACCCTGAACCCGCAGGCCAAGGCTGCCGCACGCTCGGCCTTCGAATCCGCCAAGCAGCGCTTTTTCGGCCATCTGCTGACCTCGATGAAAACGCCCACATTGGTGCGCTCCATCGAGCAGGATCTGGCGGAAGGCCATGCTGCCGTCATCCAGATCGTCTCGACCGGCGAAGCATTGATGGAGCGCAGGCTCAGCCAAATCCCGACCTCTGAGTGGCACGACGTCCAGATTGATCTCACACCGCGCGAATACGTCCTCGACTATCTCGAACACTCTTTTCCGGTGCAGTTGCATGAGCCCTTCACCGACAGTGAGGGCAACCTACGCTCACGGGCGGTGATCAAGGATGGCCAGCTCGTGCTCTGCCGGGAAGCGTTAAGTCGGCGCCACAACCTGATCGAGCATCTGGCGTCCTTGGCACCGGTCCCGGGCGCGCTCGACCAGATCGTGCAGCGCTTCGGGACTGATGCGGTCGCGGAGGTGACAGGACGCAGCCGGCGCATTGTCAGAAAGCGGGGCCAAGAAAACACTGGCCAGCCCGGCATCAACCGGTTGGTGGTCGAGTGCAGGGCGGGCAGCGCCAATCTCACTGAGGCGCAAGCCTTCATGGATGACCTCAAGCGTATCCTGGTATTTTCGGAAGCTGGCGGTACGGGACGGTCCTACCATGCTGATCTGGGTGCCAAGAACCAACGTCTGCGCGTGCACTATCTGCTCGAACCCGGCTGGAGAGCGGATGCGGCCATCCAGGGCCTGGGCCGCACCAACCGCACCAACCAGAAACAGCCGCCGCTGTTCCGGCCCATCGCTACGAATGTGAAGGCCGAAAAGCGGTTTCTGAGCACGATTGCAAGACGTCTCGACAGTCTCGGAGCCATCACGCGTGGACAACGTCAGACCGGAGGGCAGGGGCTGTTCCGGGCCGAAGACAATCTCGAAAGCCAATATGCCCGCGACGCCCTTCGGCAGCTCTATCGACTGATTGCCAATGGCCAAGTGGAAGGCTGCAACCTCGAAGAGTTCCAGGACGCCACGGGCCTGTCCATCATGGACGGCAATGGCCTCAAGGACGACTTGCCCCCGATCACGACGTTCCTCAACCGGCTGCTGGCCCTGACGCTCCATCTGCAAGGCATCCTGTTCGACGCGTTCGAGGGTTTGCTGCAAGCCCGCATCGACGGGGCCATTGCCTCGGGCACTTACGACATAGGGCTCGAGACCTTGCGGGCCGAGCGCTTCACCGTGCTGGACCGGACAGTCATTCATGTCCACGAGGTTACAGGCGCGCAGACCACCTTGCTGATCATCCAGCAGCGGGTGCGCAACCGGCCACTTCAGCTGGATGAGGTGCTCAA
>JANMFA010000100.1:0-2057 GCA_031377545.1 Hyphomicrobiales bacterium
GTTTTCTTGATCACATGCTGACATTGCTCGCGCGCCATTCCCTCATCGACATGACGATTTCGGCCAGCGGCGACCTCGACGTCGATGATCACCACACGGCGGAAGATGTCGGCATCGCCCTGGGACAGGCCTTCCGCGAGGCGCTGGGCGACAAGAAGGGCATCACGCGCTACGCGGATTGCCTGATGCCAATGGACGAGACGCTGACGCGGGTGGCCGTGGATATCTCGGGGCGCCCGTTTCTGGTGTTCCGTACCGCGTTCCCGACCCAGAAGATCGGTACCTTCGATGCCGAACTGGTGCGCGAATGGTTCCAGGCCTTCACGATGAATGCCGGTCTGACGCTGCATGTGGAAACGCTTTATGGTTCAAACAGCCATCATATTGCCGAAAGTTGCTACAAGGGTCTCGCCCGGGTCTTGCGCCACGCCGTGGCGGTGGATGCCCGCATGAAGGACAGGGTGCCTTCGACCAAAGGGACATTGTCAACGTAATGGCGATTTACACCGTTCATCTCCCGCCCGATGCCGTGACTGCCGACGCTGTGGCGGAAAAAACCGTCTTCGTGAAAGAAGGCTTCGCCATCTTTGGTTTCGCATTCACCGGGCTGTGGCTGCTTTCGAAGCGTTTGTGGCTGCAGGCGATTGCCTATGGCGTGCTGTTTGGACTGGTCACACTCGCGACCTGGCAACTCGGCCTGCCGCGCATTGCCTTTGGTGGCGTGACGGCGCTGATGGCACTGCTCATCGGGCTTGAGGGTCATGAGTGGCAGCGCCGGAATTTTGCGCGCCTTGGCTGGATACATGCGGGCACCGTCAGCGGGCCATCACTGGATGAGTGCGAACGGCGGTTCTTCAAGGACTGGACGGCGGCGCAAACGCAAGGATCGGTGAAGTCTGTTGCCGGCATTGCTCCGGCCTCTTCTCTTGCTATTCCCCCACCGCCCGCAGGTGTGCTGGGCATCTTCCCGACATCACGGGGACAGGCGTGAGGGTTGCGCTGATTGACTACGGCGCAGGCAATCTTCATTCCGCCGGCAAGGCGCTGGAGCGCGCACTGGCGGAAGCCGGGATCGCAGGCGGTGTCACCATCACCGACGATGCCAGGGTGGTTGGTGCAGCCGACCGCATCGTGCTGCCTGGTGATGGGGCCTATGCGGATTGCATGACGCATCTGACCGCAGCACCCGGTATGGTGGAGACACTGGAAAAGCGCGTGCGCCACGACGGCGTGCCGTTCCTGGGTATCTGCGTGGGCATGCAATTGCTGGCGACTCAGGGCACCGAGTATGGCATGACCAAAGGGCTGGGCTGGCTGCCCGGTTCCGTGGACCGCATCAGACCGACCGATCTCGCCCTCAAGGTGCCGCATATGGGCTGGAATACGCTGGACGACCACAAGCCCCATGCGCTCACATCAGGCATTGTTCTGGGACCGCAGGGACTGCATGCCTATTTCCTGCACGCGTATCACCTGATGGCGGATGACGAGAACGACGTGATTGCCCGCGCCAGCTACGGCGCGCCGGTGACGGCCATCGTGGCTCGGCACAATATTGCGGGAGCACAGTTCCACCCGGAAAAAAGCCAGAAGCTGGGGCTGGCGCTGCTCGCGAACTTTCTCAGGTGGAAGCCGTGATCCTCTATCCCGCCATCGATCTCAAGGAAGGCCGCTGCGTCCGCCTGCGCCAGGGCGACATGAATCAGGCCACCATCTTCAACAACGATCCCGCCGCGCAGGCCGCAAGCTTCGAGGCGGATGGTTTCGGCTGGCTGCATGTCGTCGATCTCGATGGGGCATTCGCGGGCAAGCCGATGAATGGCGCGGCGGTGGATGCCATCCTCGGGAGGGTGCGCTTTCCCGTGCAGCTCGGTGGCGGCATCCGCGACATGGCGACGGTGGAGGGCTGGCTCGCCAAGGGCATCGCCCGCGTCATCATCGGCACCGCGGCAGTGCGTGATCCAGCGCGGAAAGCGCGGAAGTCTCCGCCCAGCCCTCGACCGCCACCATGCCATCCCGTGCATCGATGCCGACGGCCACCTTGCCGGGAAAGGCTC
>JANMFA010000161.1:0-1808 GCA_031377545.1 Hyphomicrobiales bacterium
GAGAATGCCGCAATAGCCCCACACGAGATCCAGCGCGACGGCAAACATGGCATAGCAGAGGTACTTGCCCAGAAGTACGACTGTTCCGTTCGAGACATGAAACGGCGAGGAGGGCGGCAGCACCATGTTGCAGAACGGCACGAGGACGGTCAGGGCCGCAAGGACAGCAAGGAAAACCGCGCCGCGGCCTTCGATCAGGCGGAGGAAACGCGTGGTCAGCATGGCATGGCTCCGTGACCGCCAACGCTGTCATTCCGGACCGCGTCCGGCGCAGCCAGATCGCGTGATCCGGAAACCAGCATAGGGTTCGCCGAAGGCGACAGAATCAACAAGGCCGCCTTCGGCGAACCCTTACGCTGGATTCCGGGCTCCATTCCGCTACGCTGCATGGCCCCGGAATGACAATGAACCAACGCCCTCATTGCTCCACCGCCCTGCCTTTGAGCGCGAACATGCCGCGCGGGCGCTTCTGGATGAACAGGATGATCAGCACCAGGATGATGATCTTGCCCAGAACCGCGCCTGCAAAGGGTTCGAGGATCTTGTTGGCGATGCCCAGCATGAAGGCACCCAGCAAAGTGCCCCACAGATTGCCGACACCGCCAAAAACCACGACCATGAAACTGTCGATGATGTAGCTCTGGCCAAGATTGGGCGACACATTGTCGATCTGGCTGAGAGCGACGCCTGCGATTCCGGCGATGCCGGAACCAAGCCCGAAGGTCATAGCATCGACGAAACGCGTGCGGATTCCCATGGAGGAGGCCATGCGTCGGTTTTGCGTGACGGCACGCATCTGGAGCCCGAGGGGTGTGGCCTTCAGCACCAGCAGGAGCGCAGCAAACACGACCAGCGTGAAGACCAGGATCCACAGGCGCGCGTAGGTGATATCAAGGCCCATCACATCGAAGGAGCCCGACATGTAGCTTGGAGCGCCAACCTCGCGGTTGGTCGGCCCGAACCATGTCCGCACCGCCTGCTGCAGGATCAGACTGACGCCGAAGGTGGCAAGCAGCGTTTCCAGCGGACGGCCATAGAGAAACCGGATGACGCCGCGCTCGATGGCGATGCCGACAAGGCCCGCCGTGACAAAGGCGAGTGGAATAGCAATGGGCAGGGACCAGTCAAAGAGGTGAGGGGCCTTCGTCCGGATCACCTCCTGCACCATGAAGGTGACATAGGCACCGATCATCACCATCTCGCCATGCGCCATGTTGATCACGCCCATGACACCAAAGGTGATGGCAAGGCCGATGGCGGCAAGCAGCAGCACGGAGCCCAGTGAAATGCCGAACCAAAGCGTGCGGGCCCCCTCGACGATCTGCTGACGGCGCTCCATATCGCCGATGCCCTGATCCACGAGAACCTTGAGCGGTCCCGTGGCCTCGCTCGACACCTGCTTCAGCAGGGCAAGACCATCCGCCGTCGAGCGTCCGGCCATCACCTGTGCCGCCTGAACCTTGTCGACCTCGGACGACTCCTTCGTGGTCAGCAGGATGGCTGCGCGGGCTTCGACGAAGGCCTTCTTGATCCTTGGGTCACTCTCCTTGGAGATCGCATCGTCGAGCACGGGCAGTATCGTGGCGTCCCGGTTGCGAAACACGGAATTGGCCGCGTCGAGACGGCGGCGCGGATCGGGCGCGAGCAGGGTCAGCGAACCTACCGCTCCCGCAACCACACGGCGCAGCCGGTTGTTGAGCCGCACAGGCTCGCCGCTTGCGGCAGGTATCTCTGCACCGGTAGCGGCGTCATAGGTCTTGCCGCCAGCGCTGTAGACCACCTTCTTGCTTGGCGTGACCAGCAGCCGC
>JANMFA010000208.1:0-2159 GCA_031377545.1 Hyphomicrobiales bacterium
GCGCCCGCAGCCCGGCCCTGATCGCGCGCACTTGCTTCCGTCTTGCAGACGCATGGTCTAAGAGAGGCTCGTGACTCGCCTTTCCTCTATTCTTGCCTTTGTTGTGATGCTGGCCACCGGGCTGGCTCTCGGCGTTTGGGCGACCGGGCGGGTGCTGGACGGCGGCTCGACGCCCGGTGCGCTTCGCTACGGTGCCTGGATTCTCTGGCCCAAGGCTGGTGCGCCTGATGCTGATCCCTATTCGCTGGCCGCATTCTCGCGCCGGGGAGACGTGCCTATGTCACCGGCAGAAGGGCTGACCTTTTTTGCCAACAAGGATTCTGCCGGATCGGCGCTCAGCGGGCGGTGCAGCTACCTGATCGAAGGCAATTTTGCGCATGCGAGAGCATGGACGCTGCACCTCTATCAGCCCGATGGCCAGTTGCTTGTTGGGCCCTCCGGCCGCAGCGGATTTACCTCGGCGGAGGTTCTGGTGGAGGGATCGCAGGTCCGCATCGCACTCTCGGCGCAGCCGCAACCCGGCAACTGGCTGCCGCTTGCCGCCGCCGATGCCCCCGTGGTGGCGCTCCGCCTCTATGAAACCCCGCTTTCGGCTGTGGCGTCTGCGCTTGATACATCACGCCTGCCCAATGTGCGCCGCCTTGGGTGTGCATCATGAAATCCCCGTTCTTTCGCCTGTTGCCATTCGTGATCGGTGCCGCACTCATCGCCGGGATCGTGCACCTCGCGATCGTTCTGATCCTGCCCCAGATATCGACATCCCATGCGAGCGCGCGGCTTTCCCTGCAGGCTCCGGATAACGCGCTCGAAGTTCTGCAGCCGGTCGGAACCGAAAAGGATGCTCCGCGCCTGCCCCTGCCCTTCGCCGACCCATCTGTCGTGACGGCTATCTGCCGGTTCGACCTGACCAATGGGCCCGTGCGGCTGCGCATACCTGTGGGGGACAATTTCCTGTCTGTGGCGCTTCTGTCTCCTACCGGCCATGTCCTCCTCTCGATCACAGACAGGGCAGCAACCCGCAGGGTGCTCGATATGCTGCTCGTCACTGCGGAACAGCAGAAGCAGCTGGAAGCCCAGGACGCCGATGACGAGCCGGTGCAGGAAATCCGGATCAGGCTGGCGCGGGCAACCGGTGTCGCGCTGATCCGGGCACTGGCCGTGCGCGACACTGAAAAAGCCCCGATGGCGACCCTTCTGGGCCGCGCGGTTTGCAAACAGGAGCAATAGCCGGTGGCGAGGCTCCTCGACGACAAAGTGACGCCCTGATTCCAGCCCTGCGGGGGTTGCACTGCAGCATCAGGCCTGCTACGCGACCATCGAAATTCATGACAGGCAAAGTCACGGCAAGCGGGTATTTCGCTGTCAGCAGCCTGTGACGAACTTTGGTCGCGACGGGGCATTTCAAATGATCCCCAGGCGCGGCATCAACGAAAAGGGTGTGTCTTGGCTGACGATATTGCCGCCTCAGGTCCCGTGGTTTCCGGCATTGCAGGACGTTATGCGTCCGCATTGTTCGAACTGGCATCGGATGCCAAGCAGATTCCGGCGGTTGGCAAGGATCTCGCCCGCTTTGATGCGATGATCGCAGGCAGCGCAGACCTTGAGCATCTCGTGAAGAGCCCGGCTTTCACCGCCGGACAGCAGATTGCAGCGGTGTCGGCGGTTCTCGACAAGGCAAAGATCGGTGGCCTTGCCGCCAATTTCATCAAGCTCGTGGCTTCCAAGCGCCGCCTTTTCGCCATTCGCGGCATGGTGACGGCGTACAACGCCCTCGCCGACAAGCGCGCCGGTGTCGTCAAGGCCGAGGTGACGGTTGCCGACAAGCTCTCCGACAAGAATCGCAAGGCCGTGCTTGAGGCGCTGAACGCGGTCACCGGCAAGACTGTGACGATCTCCGAAAAGGTCGACCCCTCGCTCATCGGCGGCATCATCGTGAAGATGGGCAGCCGGATGGTGGACAGCTCTGTCCGCACCAAATTGAATTCTCTCAAGATCGCTATGAAAGAGGCTGGCTAATGGACATCCGCGCCGCTGAAATTACCTCCATCCTGAAGAACCAGATCAAGAACTTCGGCGATTCAGCCGAAGTGACGGAAGTGGGCCAAGTCCTCTCCGTCGGAGACGGTATCGCTCGTGTCTATGGCCTCGACAGCGTCCAG
>JANMFA010000252.1:0-2788 GCA_031377545.1 Hyphomicrobiales bacterium
ACATCATGGCGATCCTGCTGCAGTCCCTGTGCGCGCGGCTGGCCATTGGCTCTGGCCGGGATCTGGCACAGGCCTGTCGCGATGCCTATCCGCGCTCCGTCAGTTTTGTCCTGTGGATACTGGCCGAGATCGCCATCATCGCAACCGACATCGCCGAAGTTGTCGGAACGGCCATCGGACTGAACCTGCTTTTCGGCATTCCGCTGGAGCTTGGCGTCATCATCACCGCGCTGGATGTCTTTCTGATCCTGGCCCTGCAGCGTCTGGGATTCCGCTGGATCGAAGCGTTCATCATTGCGCTTCTCGTGGTCATTTTCGTCTGCTTTGGCATCCAGATCGCTCTGGTCAATCCGGACTGGGGGCAAGTGATCCGGGGCTTTGCGCCCACCGTCGAGATCGTGAAGAACCCGGACATGCTGTATCTGGCTCTCGGCATCATCGGAGCCACGGTGATGCCGCACAATCTCTATCTGCATTCCGGCATCGTGCAGACCCGTGCGATTGGCGAGAGCGAGCCGGAGAAGCGGGAAGCGCTGAAACTGGCCACGATCGATTCGACCGTTGCCCTGTCGCTGGCGCTGTTCGTCAATGCCTCGATCCTGATCCTGGCAGCGGCCACCTTCCACAAGGCGGGTCAGACCAACATCGCGGAACTGGGTGAGGCCCATGCGATGCTGGCACACTGGTGGGCGCATCCGTTGCGCCGCTGCTGTTCGCGGTGGCGCTGGTATGCTGCGGTCTCAGTTCGACGGTCACGGCAACGCTTGCCGGCCAGATCGTGATGGAAGGTTTCCTCAACATCCGGTTGCCGGCATGGATGCGGCGGCTCATCACGCGGATGATTGCCATCGTCCCGGCTGCGGCAGTCACCTTGCTTTATGGGGAAAGCGGCACCGGCAAGCTGCTGATCTTCAGCCAGGTCGTCCTGGCGCTGCAATTGCCCTTTGCCGTCATCCCGCTCGTCATGTTCACGCGCGACCGCAGCAAGCTTGGTGCGTTCACCGCTCCAGTCTGGCTTTCGACGACGTGCATCGCCATTGCGGTGATCCTGGTCACACTCAACGCCAAGGTGATCTACGATTTCGTGACGGGCTGATCGGAATCGGCGTCGAGCGGCAGAACATAGATATCGAGCTTGTGGTCGACGATCCGGAAGCCGTGACGCCGCGCGATCTCGGCTTGCAAGGCCTCGATCTCGGGTGAGCGAAATTCCAGAACGGTGCCGTTGCGGGCATCAATGAAATGATCATGGTGCTGGCGCCCGCCGGTCTCATACCGCGCCCGGCCGTCCTTGAACGCATGCTTCTCGACAATACCCGCTGCCTCGAACTTCGCCACCGTGCGGTAAACGGTCGAGAGCGAAACGCCGGGGTCGAGTGCCTGCGTGCGCCGGTGCAGTTCTTCGGCATCCGGATGGTCCGTTGCCTGCGCCAGAACCTGCGCAATCAGCTTGCGCTGGCCGGTCAGGCGCATACCGCTTTCAGCAAGCTTTTTTTCGAGAAGGCTTTTCAATCCAACTCCCCCGATCACGCGCTGACCGTCCGTGACAGTGCATGCACCTTTGGGAGTGATAGCGCCACTATTCGCAACTGCATAGACGATGTTGAGAAAAGTGGCGCGAGAGACGGGACTCGAACCCGCGACCTCCGCCGTGACAGGGCGGCGCTCTAACCAACTGAGCTACTCCCGCATCAGCCGTTTTCACCGCTGGTTTGGTGTCATCCTGCTAGGATAAGCGTTGTCAGGTGTCAACCGTGGCGGGAGGCAAAATTGAAGCCGTCGCGTTACCGCAGCCTGGCAACGCCAAGCCGAAAACCCCTGACCTGATCCGCTGACAGGATGCGGATATCCTCATGCGGGACGGATTCCGCCAGATCGATAATGCGCGGATCAATGCCCATGAAGCGCGAATAGCGCTTCAGCGCCTGAACCTCCTGCGCCGAGCCGGTCTTCTTGTCCGTGACCACGCGCCCGCTGTTGGGATCAAAGCCGTAGGATTCCTCCGACTGCATCCGGTGAACGCCCATACGGCTGTCCGTGGGAATCACGCGCTTCTTGCCGCCCATCACCGCATAGACACAGGCGGAATTGCACATGGCATTGGTGATCGCGCCCTGCGGAATCACGCGCCCGGAGCGGGAATCAACGGACGGGCTGCTAAAGAACCCGCCGCCGTGGTTGACGCGCGCGACGACAACGGTTGTTCCCAGGGTACGGAACGTTGCGCCCAGCATCATCGAACCGACGACGCTGCCGCCGGGCGAATGGATGAGCACCATGTTCAGCAGGCGACCATCGTCCACCAGTGATTTGGCGAAAGCCACGAAATCATCAGCCGCTTCCCGGGTGATGCGCCCCTCGGCCTGAATCACAACCGGGCAGCGTTGACCGCATTTGTCATCGCCAAGCGGCACAGCGGTGAACTGCATGCGTGCAGACGCGGGATCTGCTGTCGTCAGAAGGAATGCCGCCAGTGCAAGGCCGCTGACCGCAACGCGCATTGAAATGTTCATTCCGGCAAAACCTTTCGGCATCCTTCGACGGCCACCAAGCACACGAAGCTATCATGGCGTTTCAAAGGCTCAACAGGGAAATTCTCCGCTCGATCCGTGAGTCGAGCACAAGATCATCGCGCGACGACAGCAGCCAGAGCTCGTTGATGGTGAGATCGAGCAGATCAACGGACCACCATCGCTCGATCAGGGCAGCAAGTGATGCTGTTTCGTCCGATGTCAGATGATCGGTGAGATTGTAGAGGCCAACGACATACAGATCCGTGATCGGGCGA
>JANMFA010000274.1:0-1784 GCA_031377545.1 Hyphomicrobiales bacterium
TGGTGACGGGACGTCCGGGACTCAATGCTCCGCAGCTTCCCTTCATCATCAAGGACTACGACCACTTCACCAGGCTGTCGCTGAGCCCTGCCGGGCAGGCCCTGCTCGATGATCTGGCGCCGGCCGGTCTGATCGGCCTCCAGATGACCGATATTGGAACGCGCAACTTTCTGTCAGTCGGCAAGCCTGTGAAGCGCGTTGCGGATTTCGCGGGTCTCAAGACCCGCATCGTGCCGGTCCCTCTGCACAAGTCGATCTGGGAGGCAGTCGGCACATCGCCGATCGGCCTGCCCTACGGCGAGGTCTATGGGGCACTGCAGACCAAGGTGATCGATGCCGTCGAGATCAACGTCTCGTCGATGCTGGGGGAAAATCTCTGGGAGGTCGGCAAGTTCATGACGTTGACTGGCCATTACCCGTGGCACAACGTCATTGCCATGAACAAGGCGAAGTTCGACTCGCTTGCACCCGAGTTGCAGACCGCCATCCGGCAGGCCGGTCGCGATTCCGTCGCGCCAACGCTCGCCTATACCAAGGAGCAGGATTTTGCGGCGCGCGAGGATCTGAAGAAGAAGGGCGTGCAATTTTCCGACATCGAGGATCTCGATCTGATGAAGCAGAAGGTTGCCAGCCTTGTCGACCAATACGCCGCGCAGTCGCCGCTGATCGATGCGTTCGTCAAGGCTGCGCGCGCCTGACAGGCGACCGGTGAAACGGTCATCGCTGCACGAGGCCAGCCCCATGCTGTGCTTGCTTCTGCGGTCGAGACAAAAGGCGGATCGATGACCGAGACCTATGTTCCCCCGACACCAGCCCTGCTGCCTGACCGGGGGCTGCTGGGTCTTTACTTCAAGGCCATGGTCGGGTTCGCCGGACTCTCCATGGCGGTCATCATCGTCATCATGCTCGTGCAGATCGTGGCACGCTATGTATTCAATGCATCGCTGATCTGGGCAGAGGAGTTGTGCCGCTACATCCTCGTCTGGCAAACGTTCCTTTTGATCGGCATCGCCTATCATCAGGGAGAATTGGCGATCCTCGATTTGCTGACCGGGAAGATTTCGGACCGCACCAGACTGATAATCCGGCTTCTTGTCTCGATCCCGGTTGGCGTTTTCCTGTTCATGCTCATCAAGACCGGCCTGGTGCATGCCAGCCGCTTCCAGAACCAGACGATCCCGGCCATCGATTTCATCTGGACCTCGATCACGGGCAAACCTGCCGGTCTGACCGTGTTCTGGATCTATATCTCTGTTCCGATTGGCTGCAGCATCCTCATGCTGCATCTGCTGTTTGGCGTCATCGACGATACGCGCAGGGCATTCCGGGTCCCGTCGCCAGCGGCCACGGCCGGAGGCAACAGCGCATGATCACCTTCCTGGGCATCTTTCTCTTCTTCCTGTTTCTCGGTGTTCCCATTTCGCTGGCGCTTGGTGTTGGCGGCATGCTTTTCCTCTATTTCACAGACAACTGGATGCTTGTCGGCGGATTGCCGCAGAAGATGCTTTCGGGCGTCGACCAGTTCATCCTGTTGACGATCCCGCTCTTCCTGCTGGCCGGAAACCTGATGAATGTCGGCGGCCTGAGCGACCGCATGATCCAGTTCGCCAATGCGCTGGTCGGGCATTTCCGGGGTGGCTTGTCACTGGTGACGGTACTTGCCAGCATCCTCTTCGCCGGAATCTCGGGCAGTGCCATCGCGCAATCCTCCGCCATTGGCAGCCTGATGATCCCGGCCATGGCGCGCCAGGGCATCCCCAAGGCTTATGGTGCCGCGCTGGTGG
>JANMFA010000288.1:0-1842 GCA_031377545.1 Hyphomicrobiales bacterium
GCGGCGGATTCGGCCTGCGCCAGGCCCTGCCGCTCGGTCTCGATGGCGGCCTTGCGCCGCTCTGCGTGTTCGCGCAGGCGCAGGGGAATTTCGTTCAGCATGGAATAATTGGCGCGGGCATCGGGATATCCCACCTTCCGCGCGATCATGCGATCAAAGAACTTTGTCAGGAACCCTGCCTCATACTCAGCCGTGCCGAACTTCGCCTTCCAGAGATACATGAACAGCGGGTCGGCTTCATAGGGTTTGCCCTTGATGACCCTGTCTTCCTCGGCCTGTTTGGCCTTCTTGTCCGATTCATCCGCTATATGCTCGGCGGCCAGGATCTTCGCCTGCTGGGCTTTCCACGCCGCTGAGGCCCGGATCTTTGGCTCGGCCGCGCGGCGAACGCCTTCCAGACCCGCAAGTGCCTGTTCCAGAACCTCCGCCCGCCTGTGGCGTTCAGCTTCGACCGTCTGGACCGCATCAAACAGCGACTTGCGCGTCACCGCCTGCTGTTTCAGCTCGAAGCTGCGATCCTTGACGAGGTCCAGTGCCTTACGCTCGGCATTGTCCAGATCCTGCACGACGCCTTCCTGCACAAACGAATCCAGCCGCACGCGGGCGAGCTGACGGAACGCCGCGGTGCGATCAGCACGCAGGCGCGCGGCCTCTTCCTCGGCAGAACGCAAGGCAGCATCAAGCTGGCCTTCGTTGTTGCGAGCCTTGGCGATGGTTTGTTCGATGGTGGCGAGCGCGTCGCGGCCGGAAATCATCTGTCACTTACCATTTCGTCAGATAGCCGCTCATCACGGGCATCGTGTAGGTCACGTCAAGCTCGCCGCGCTTCTTGTCGCCGAGGCGGTTGCGCTGGACGATGCCGTCATCGCGCTTGTCCCGGGCAATGCTCTCGAACACTTCCGCATTGACGCGCACACCGAACTTCGTGACCGTTTCAGTGCGACCGTTTTCCTCGCTCAGAACAGGCAGTGACAGAACCCGCCCATCGGGTGTTACCGCTTCCACCAGAGCATAATAGTTCCGCGCATTGGGATTGCGCTCGGGAACGCGCCAGATTGCGGTCTGCTCACCGGGCCGCGAGATGATGCGCAGCCAGTATTCCTGCGTCAATGTCGTTCGCAAGGCTTCCAGATCGGTGATCGCCTTGCGGCCGCCGACGGCATCCCTGCGGCGCAACGCTGCCTGCCCGTCCGCCAGAATCTGATTGGCTTTGACGCGCGCACTCTCCACCCTGGCCTCGGTCATTGCCTCCTGATGTCCCGCTGTCAGCCCGCGCGGAATAATCTGGGTGATTTCCTGCTCGATACGGCTGGCTTCCGCGCGCCGGGGCTGTTCCACGCCGAACCACCAGCCGCCCGTTCCAAGCCCAAGCGCCACAGCAGCTGCCCCGGCGACCTTGCCGATCTTGCCGCGCGCTATCCAAACCTTGGCCAGCGACACGCCAAGACCCGGCCTGGGCGGCGTATAGGCGAAACGGTCTTCCTTGATCGCGGTGACGCCCTGGCGAATGACCTCATCCGAGACCTCGATGCCCTGGCTCGTGTAGATCGCGCGCAGCCGCTCGATCAGATCCGCATCACGGCGCGTCTCGTCCAGCTCGCGCTCCACGAGGTTGTCCTGATGGCGCAGCGTATCGACGACATCCATCGCCAGCATGAGCTCATCGAGCGTCTGCGGTTTGGCTTCGATGGCCGGGACGGAAGTGGTCATTCGTCTGGTCTCCCCCTTCTCCCCCGCTGCAAACATTATGCTGACTGCACAAGTTTGTCAGCAACCGGGAGAAGGTGGTCGGCGGATGCCGACCGGATGAGGGGTCACGCAGTTCTGAGGCGTCAGCGTGAC
>JANMFA010000335.1:0-2470 GCA_031377545.1 Hyphomicrobiales bacterium
TCGCAGACCATTCGTGCGCGCGCCGACCGCGTCGTGTAGGTGTTCTTCTGTGATGCCAACAAGAAGTCGGAGGAATTCCGCGGTGAAGGTGATGCCACCAAGAACCGGGTGTTTGGCGTAGCCTTTGGCCGCGATCCTGAGTTCTTCCGGTTCTATCGTTCCATGCAGGCCTATGAGACCGGACTGAAGCAGGGCGACACACGTCTGGTGCTCTCACCGAACTCGGACTTTTTCCGCTACTTCAACGACGCGTCCGGCAAAAAGCCGAACTGACGAGAAAGCGGCGCGGCCATGGAAGATTTTCTGGCCGCGCTTGCACTGCTGTTCGTGATCGAAGGGCTTTTGTTTGCAGCCTTTCCCAACGCCACGCGTCGCGCCATGCTGGAAGCGGCCCACACGCCTGATGGCATGGTGCGGAAAATAGGCATTGCCTGTGCCGCCGTGGGCGTCATTGCGCTGTTTATCGTGCGACGCCTGATGTGAGCCTCGACCAGGCGCTGACGAAACTGTGATCCGGGCAAGAATCGTTCTCTTGCAACTGTCGCTCTTCAGCCACATTTGATACCTTGATACAGCGCGTGTGGGCGACACCACATCAACTGACCAGAGGGGCACAGGCCTTCCATGACGACTTCACGGTCCTCACGTACCAAAATCTCGCGTTTCGCGAACATTGCCAGCGCATTCATGCTCTCGACTGCGCTTGTGGCCACACCGATGACGCCGCTGATCACGCCGGCGATTGCGCGGGGCGCACCGGAATCCTTCGCACCCCTGGTGGAGCAGGTGATCGACGCGGTGGTGAACATCTCGGCGTCACAGACAGTCGAGAACAGATCGGTGCCGTTGCCGCAGGCCCCTCCGGGCACGCCGTTCGAGGATTTCTTCAATGACTTCTTCAACCGGCGCGGCGAAGGCGGCGACGGCCAGCAGGGACAGCCCAACCAGCGGCGCGGCGAGAACCAGCCGAACCAGCCCAACCGGCGTGGCGAAGGCAATCGCGAGGGCAACAACGGCCCTGGCCAGCAGCGCCGTTCCAACTCGCTGGGTTCAGGCTTCGTGATCGATGCATCAGGCATTGTCATCACGAACAACCACGTGATCGGCGAGGCCAACGACATCACCGTCAATTTCAACGACGGCACCAAGCTGAAGGCCGAGGTCATCGGCAAGGACCCCAAGACCGATATCGCGGTCCTCAGGGTGAAATCTGACAAGCCGCTGAAGTTCGTCAAGTTCGGTGACGATCAGGCGTCGCGCGTGGGCGACTGGGTGGTGGCCATCGGTAACCCGTTCGGGTTCGATTCATCCGTGTCGGCGGGCATCCTGTCGGCCCGCAACCGGCGCATCAACAGCGGTCCCTATGACAATTTCATCCAGACGGATGCAGCCATCAACCGGGGCAACTCGGGTGGTCCGCTGTTCAACGCGCAAGGTGAAGTGATCGGTATCAACACGGCGATCATCTCGCCGTCCGGCGGCTCGATCGGCATCGGCTTTGCCGTTCCGGCTTCGACTGCGATGCCGGTGATCGAGCAACTCAAGAATTTCGGCGAAACGCGTCGTGGCTGGCTGGGTGTGCGCATCCAGGAAGTGGATGACGGCATCGCGGAGACGCTGGGCCTCGGCAAGGTACGCGGTGCCATGGTCGCGGGCGTCGATGAAAAGGGCCCCGCCAAGCCAGCCGGCATCGAGGCGGGCGATGTCATCATCAAGTTCGATGGCAAGGATGTGAAGGACAGCCGCGAACTGCCGCGCATCGTGGCGACCACCGCAGTCGGCAAGGCCGTGGACGTGCTCGTGTTCCGCAAGGGCAAGGAGCAGACGCTGAAGGTGACCCTGGCACGGCTCGAGGACGGCGAACGTCAGGCCTCGGCTGCCAAGCCGGCCACACCGGGCACCAATGCTCCGGCACCGGTTGTTCGCCGGGCGCTGGGCCTTGAACTGACGGCACTGAACGCGGAAACGCGCAAGCGCTTCAATCTGAAGGATGGCCAGAAGGGCGTGGTGATCAACCGTGTGGATCCGAACTCCAACGCCGCCACCAAGCGGCTGGCAGCGGGTGACGTGATCGTGGAAGTGGGCCAGGAGCCCGTGAACACGCCGCAGGAACTCACCGACCGGATCGAGAAGCTGAAGAAGGAGAGCCGCAAGTCGGCGCTGCTTCTGGTGGCGAATGCGCAGGGTGAGTTGCGGTTCGTGGCTGTTGCGATCGAGTGAGAAGGGTGTGACTGGAGAGATTGGAAAGCCGCCCTTTGGGGCGGCTTTTTGTTGGGGTTATTATTCTGCTGCCTGTTTTACCGGCATAGAAACGGGAACTACAAGGTACACGACATTGTCTCCAAAGTCCTTCAAGTTTTCGACAAACTGAGGATCTGCACGCAATTCTGTTAGTGAACGAGGCTTCGGCCAAGGCTCGTTATCGAGCGATTCCAGCCAAAGTGTTGCTGCTTCCGGAGCATTGGATATA
>JANMFA010000362.1:0-2897 GCA_031377545.1 Hyphomicrobiales bacterium
CGCCATGCCGTCGATGCCACGGAGCAATTGCGCAAGGCGGTGCTGGAAATTGCCGAGATCATCGGGGCCTACCGCACCGCGGGCGAGATCGATTACATCCTGCAGGCCCGCGTGCCCGATGTTGCGGCCTATGACCGGCTCTACAAAAAGCTGATCGCACGGCTGGAAATGAGCGATGTGTCGGCCAGTTTCGTGATGGAGGAGATCAAGGCGGTAACTGAGCTTCCGCTGGATTTTGTGTGAGGGAAGAGGGCTACCCCAGTGCCTTCACGAACGCCTCGTGCTCCGCCAGCAGTTCCCCCGACAGCGCCTTCTCGATCAGCACCTTCGTATTCGCAGCCCCGTAGATCGCCACGAAGGAGCCGAAGCGTGGTCCCTTTTCCTCGCCCAGCAGCACCTGATAGAGCATGGTGAACCATGTTCCGCCGACGTTGAAACCGCCGTCCTTGTTGGGCGTGCGGTAAGGATCGCGGCGGCCGATATCGAGCACGGCATCCTGCAGCAGCGCGGGATCGGTGATGCCAGCCTTGGCGCAATCGTCCAGCTTCGCCGCGAGATCGGTCAGCGCCGTCCGCTCATCGTCCGTCGGCAGGCGGTAGGTCTTGGCGGGCTTCACGAAATCCTTGAAGTAGCGGATGGCGTAGCCCGCCATGCGGTCCAGCCCCGGATGGGTCTTCGGATCGGTGCCGGGCGCATAGCGGCGGATGAAGCCCCAAAGGACGTCCTTGCTCTCCGCATTGGCCACCGCCACAAGATTGAGCATCAGCGCGAAAGAGACCGCGGCGCGCGGCGTGTTGGAGCCATCGCCCACGGGCATCGTCTCGGGTGCGGGCGGCTCCCCCTGATGAATATGCCAGACCGGATTGCCCAGCCGGTTCTTCCAGTCCTGACGGCCATAGGCATCGAGGAACTGCAGATAATCGTCCATCGCCTTGGGGATGACATCGAAATGCAGCTTCTTCGCTTCTCGCGGCTTGTGGAACATGTAGAGCGACAGGCTTTCGGGGCTGGCATAGGTCAGCCACTCGTCAATGGTGAGGCCGTTGCCCTTCGACTTCGAGATCTTCTGGCCCTGCTCGTCGAGGAACAGCTCGTAGTTGAAGCCCTCGGGCGGCGGCGCATCGAGTGCGCGGGTGATCTGTCCCGAAAGCTTGACCGAGTCGATCAGGTCCTTGCCCGCCATCTCATAGTCAACGCCCAGCGCCACCCAGCGCATGGCCCAGTCCGGCTTCCATTGCAGCTTGCATTGGCCGCCGGTCACAGGCGTCTCAAAGCGCTCGCCGCTGTCCGGATCGCGCCAGACGATGGTTCCCGCGTCCACCTTCCACTCATCCACCGGCACCTGCATGACGACGCGCGTCTTCGGGTGGATCGGCAGGAAAGGCGAATAGGTTGAGGCGCGCTCTTCGCGCAAGGATGCCAGCATGATCTTCATGATGGCCTCATGGCGCTGCAACATCAGCAGCAGCGTCTTGTCGAAGACGCCTGCCTTGTAGCTCTCGGTCGAGGACTGGAAATCGTACTGGAAGCCGAACTGGTCCAGAAAATCCCGCAGCATCGCGTTGTTGTGATGCGCGAAGCTCTCGAACTTGCCGAACGGGTCCGGCACCTCGGTCAGAGGCTTGCCCAGATGCTGGTGCAGCATTTCCTTGTTGGGCACGTTGTCGGGCACCTTGCGCAGGCCGTCCATGTCATCGGAAAACGCGATGAGGCGTGTCTTGATCGTGCCGCCCGTCAGCGTCTCGAAGGCGCGCCGCACCATCGTGGTGCGCGCCACCTCGCCGAACGTGCCGATGTGCGGCAGGCCCGAGGGGCCATAGCCGGTCTCGAACAGGACTTCACTTTTGCCAGACTTCTTCTGACGTTCGACAAGCTTGCGGGCCTCCTCGAATGGCCAGGCTTGCGAGGTCAGGGCGGCGGCATCGAGCGTCAGGGGAAGGGCATCTGTCATGGTGGGGGGAGGTGTAAGCAGGCGCAGGCTGGAGGTCAAATCTTTCCCTCTCCTTCCCCCTTGGGGCAGGGTGGCAGGCGGAGCCTGACGGAGAAGGGCGAATCCCTGCATTCCGGGATTCGCCCTCATCCGGTCGCCAAGAGGCGACCACCTTCTCCCACGGGAGAAGGAAAGGCTATATCCCGAGCCCCTCCGGCACAGGCCCACCTGTCGCCCAGTCCAGCAGTTCCACCGTATGCACGATGGGAATCCCCGTTCCCTTGCCGATCTGGGTCATACAGCCGATGTTGCCGGTGGCGATGATGTCGGGCTTCGTGCGCTCGATGTTCTTGACCTTGCGGGCACGGAGTTGCCCCGCGATCTCGGGCTGAAGGATGTTGTAGACGCCCGCCGAGCCGCAGCAGATGTGGCCTTCAGGAACGTCCTTCACCGTGAAACCCGCCGCCTTCAGCAGCTTCTTGGGTGCATCCGTGATCTTCTGGCCGTGCTGCATCGAGCAGGCCGAGTGATAGGCGACTGTAAGGTTCCTGGGCTTGGCGGCAGGCAGCTCAAGCTCAGCCAGAAACTCCGTGATGTCCTTCGCCAGATCAGAAACCCGCGCGGCTTTCGCCGCATAGGCCGCGTCATCCCGCAGCATATGGCCGTAGTCCTTGATCGTTGTGCCGCAGCCTGAAGCCGTGATGATGATGGCGTCGAGTCCGCTGCCCTCGAAATGCCCGTCCTTCATCATGTGCAGCAGCGCGCGCAGCGGCGGGCACGCGGCGGCAATGCTGCCGTCGTCGAAGTAAAGCTGCGCCACGCGCCGCTGGGTCTCGACGATGTTATCCATGCCATCGGCGAAGACTTCCATGCTTTGCAATTCCGGGTGCAGCATCTCATCGCTGAAAACGGTGTCGGGATGGTTGAAAATGCGCCCGAAAAAGCGCGTGATGAATTTCCGCGTGAT
>JANMFA010000363.1:0-3447 GCA_031377545.1 Hyphomicrobiales bacterium
CTCACGCGCTTCTACGCCCAGCATGCCTCCATCGAGCCCTGGCTCAAGACGGATACGCCGGCACCCCGCGAGGAATGGAAGCAGTCGAAGGACGATCGCGAGAAGCTCGACGGTCTTTACGAGTGCATCCTGTGCGCCTGCTGCACCACGAGCTGCCCGAGCTACTGGTGGAACGGCGACCGCTATCTCGGCCCCGCCGTGCTGCTGCAGGCCTACCGCTGGCTCATCGACAGCCGCGACGAGGCGACAGGCGACAGGCTGGACAATCTGGAAGACCCGTTCAGGCTCTACCGCTGCCACACCATCATGAACTGCTCGAAAGCGTGTCCCAAAGGGCTCAACCCCGCAAAGGCTATCGCCGAGATCAAGAAGATGATGGTGGCGCGGCAGTATTGAGGGAGAGCCTCTGGGGTAGGCGGTTCTCCCTCATCCGGCCGGCTCCGCCGACCACCTTCTCACAAGGGAGAAGGCTGGTGTGCTACCCCACCCTTGCATAGGTGCTCATACCCCGCCGGTTCTCGTCCAGCTCCAGCCGTTGATGCAGCGATGGCACCGCCCTGTCGGCGCAATCCGTGCGCGGGCAGGTGCGGCACGACACGCCGATCCTGGTGATGATCTGCGGATCATCAAGGGCGAGACCATCGGCATAGGCAATATCCTTGGCGTTTTGCACATTGGTGCCAAGGCCGATGGAAAGCTGTCCCCCGGTCTGCAGGATGCCCGTGCGACCGGAACGGCGGCCTGCGGGGCGGATGGTGCGGGCCACGCAGAAAAAGCGCTGCCCGTCCGGCATCTCGGAAACCTGCACGCGCAAGGTGCCCGGCGTGGCAAAAGCGTCATAGACATTCCAGCGTGGGCAGGCCGAACCGAAGCGCGCCATCTGGATGCCTGACGCGGAAAAGCGCTTCGAGATGTTGCCCGCGATATCGACGCGGATCAGATGGAACGGAAGGCCTTCCTGGCCCTTGCGGCGCAGGGTCGTGAGCCGGTGGCAGACCTGCTCGAACGACATGGCAAAGCGATGCTGCAGGATCGTGATGTCGTAGCGGGTGGAGCGGGCCGCCTCCAGAAACCGCTGATAGGGCGACATGACGGCACAGGCGAAATAGCTGGCCAACGCGGCACGGGCGAGCGAATCCGCCTCCGGCGTCGAAAATTTGCCACCACCAATCAGCTGGTCGATGTCCTTGCGGAAGCCCAGATAGGCGATCTGTACGCCGAGCTGGAAGGTGCGGGACGCCAGCGGCAGCATCTCGGACAGTTCCAGCCGCCGCGTGAGCGGATTGTAGCGGCGCATGGCGCCCTCCATCGCATCGCCCGGCGCGATATCGACATCGACGGCGTATCGGGTGGCAAGCAGCTGGATCAGATCGCGCGGCAGGGTGTGAATGGCCAGGCCGTTCTCGACCCACAGCTGTTCCGCTGCCTCCTCCAGATCCGGAAAATGGTTCATGCGCTTCTGCAGGAATTCCGTGACTTCCTCGGAGGGAATGGCCAGTGAGCCGCCTTCGCCCCCCTCGTCGCCAACGGCGAGCCCGCCCGCCGCCGCGGGACCGCTCTTGTAGGCGTTGTAGAGAGCCAGAACCGCACGTCCGAAGGCCGGCAGCGTCGCCGCCGCATCCTTGATATCGGAGGCCTTCACATCGGCGGCGTCGAAGATCGGATCGGAGAAGGCCTCCATCAGGGCTGCCGAGAGCCGCTCGTCATCATCGCCTGCCAGTGTGTTCAGATCGATCTGGAACTTCTCGGCGAGCTTCAGCAGCACGCGCACGGTGACCGGGCGCTGGTTGCTTTCGAGCAGGTTGAGATAGCTCGCCGAGATTTCGAGCGCCTCGGCCATCTGGATCTGGGTGAGACGGCGGTCCTGGCGGAGACGGCGGAGCTTTCCGCCAATGCGAACAGACTTCATGAAACGACTAAATATTACAATATCTGTCTTGTCAATTGTAAATTTACTGACATTTTACATACGCTTTCCCGCGGCATCGTTCGAGGATTGCGTCTGCTGCAGTGCACACCTATCCTCTGGTCACTGTCAATTTCTGTCAAAGAGGGCTTTCCAATGACACTGACCACGGCAACCGACCGCTTCAAGGGAATCAAGCGGGATTATACACCCGCCGATGTCGAGAAGCTGCGCGGCTCGGTGAAGATCGAATACACGCTGGCCCGCATGGGTGCCAACCGCCTGTGGCAGCTCTTGCACGAGCGCCCCTTCGTGCGCACCCTCGGTGCCCTTACCGGCAACCAGGCCATGCAGCAGGTGAAGGCCGGTCTGGAAGCCATCTATCTCTCGGGCTGGCAGGTTGCGGCGGATGCCAACAATGCCGGCCAGATGTACCCCGATCAGTCGCTCTATCCCGCATCGTCGGTTCCTGATGTCGTCAAGCGCATCAACAACACCTTGCGCCGCGCCGACCAGATCGCAACGATGGAAGGCGATACCTCGACCCACTGGTTCGCGCCGATCATTGCCGATGCCGAGGCCGGATTCGGTGGCCCGCTCAACGCCTTCGAACTGATGAAGGCGATGATCGAGGCGGGTGCCGCGGGCGTCCACTTCGAGGACCAGCTGGCATCGGAGAAGAAATGCGGCCATCTGGGTGGCAAGGTGCTGGTTCCCACCAAGACTTTCCAGCGCACACTGAACGCAGCGCGGCTCGCCGCCGACGTCATGGATGTTCCGACACTGGTTCTGGCCCGCACCGATGCCCATGCGGCCAATCTCATCACCTCGGATGTCGATGACTACGATCACCCCTGGATCGACCGCGACAGCCGCACGGACGAGGGCTTCTTCCGCCTGAAGCAGGGCAAGACCCATTCGGTCGGCCATGCCATCAGCCGCGGCCTCGCCTATGCGCCCTATGCGGATCTGATCTGGTGGGAAACATCCGAGCCGGATCTGGGTGAAGCACGCGAGTTCGCGGAGGAGATGCACCGCCATCACCCCGGCAAGATGCTGGCCTACAATTGCTCGCCCTCCTTCAACTGGCTGAAGAAGATGAGCATCGAGGAGGCCACGCGCTATCAGGAGAAGATCGGCGCAATGGGCTACAAGTTCCAGTTCGTCACGCTGGCAGGCTTCCACTCGCTTAACCTCTCGATGTTCGAACTGGCCAAGGGGTATTCCACCCGCGGCATGGGGGCCTACTCCGAGATGCAGCAGCGGGAATTCGCGGCGCAGGACAACGGCTTCACCGCCGTGCGTCACCAGCGCGAGGTCGGCACCGGCTATTTCGATGCGGTGTCGGTGGCGATCTCGGGCGGCAGGTCATCGACCACAGCGATGGCGGGCTCCACCGAGACCGAGCAGTTTCACGACAACCACAACACGCCTGCCTCCAAGGGCATCGCGGCTGAATAACCCTCACTTCAAAGGAGAAACGACCATGACCAAGCAATTCTGGGTGATCGGTGGCGAATACAAGGACGCTGATTTCAACG
>JANMFA010000422.1:0-5895 GCA_031377545.1 Hyphomicrobiales bacterium
CACAATGTCGTCTGGTTCAAGACGTTATCCTCTTTGGCGGAAGCCTGCTGACGTTGATCGTCAATCCCGGCTGTCGCGTAGGTTGGATTCACACGGCCCCGCCTTACGCGATTCGCCCCCGGCAGGACGTGTGACGCCCGAAGGCGATGGGGCGGAAAATACGCGCGCCGAGTCCCTTGAACAAATCACGCTTTTTTACGCCGTGTTACACAAAAATGTCGCATTTTAACCAATTCATAAATTGAATTTTTCGTAGATGTATCAAAACACTAAGACCTCCACCCTATGGGATGGAGGTCAAACTTCTGTCAAATCTGGCTGTGGATTGCGGCTAACCCTGACGGCGCAGGAAGGCCGGGATCTCCAGTTGATCATCCTCGATCGACCGGGCCTGGACCCGTCCGTGAGAATCAAGCTGGCCCTGGGCCGCGCGAGGCGGCGCCTGCACGACAGGGCGCCTTGGTGCCTCCGCTTGAACCGGAGCCGCAGCAACAGCCGGTGCGACTGGCGCGTACTCGTGCGGCTGCTCGACGTCGTCACGGCGACCGAGTCCGACCGCTGCCAGGCGTTGGAGCAACGTCATGCGCTTGGTCTCGGCTGCGACCAGCGGCTGGGCAGCCGCGTGTGCATTGCGCAGCTGCGCCTGGGCCACGACCGGGAAATCCTCGATACGGGGCATCCGCGTCTGCCGGACAATGGCGTCCTCGTCATAGATCGCGGGCGTCGCCAGCGCAGGCTGGACCGGAGCCGCAACGGGTGCTGGTACAGATGTGGCAATCGAGGCAGGTTCAGGCTGGACAATGGCAGCAGTCTCCAGAAGGGGTTCTGCCACCGGAGCTGGCGCTTCGTAGGCAGGTTCGGGAGCGACGACAGGCTCGGCAACCGGCGTGGCGCGGATCAGCGGCATGACCGGCTCGGCCGCCGTCTTGGCCGCAACCTGGGTGCGCAGGCGCTGCGCCATTTCAGCCAGGCGCTGATCAAGGATCTTCACCGGCTCGATGGCGTCGATGGATGCGCGGTCGATGCCGGTGGCCACGACCGAGACGCGAATGATGCCTTCCAGACTGTCGTCCTGCGTGGCACCCAGAATGATATTGGCTTCGGGGTCCACTTCCTCGCGGATGCGCGTTGCCGCTTCATCCAGCTCATAGAGCATCATGTCCTTGCCGCCGGTGATGGAAATGAGGAGACCCTTAGCACCCTTCATCGACACCTCGTCCAGTAGCGGGTTGGCAATGGCAGCTTCCGCAGCGGCAAGTGCGCGCTTTTCACCGGATGCCTCGCCGGTGCCCATCATCGCCTTGCCCATTTCGCGCATGACAGCGCGCACATCGGCGAAGTCGAGGTTGATCAGGCCAGGCTTGACCATCAGATCGGTGATGGACGCGACGCCGGAATAGAGAACCTGATCGGCCATCGCGAAGGCCTCGGCAAAGGTGGTCTTCTCGTTGGCGACGCGGAAGAGATTCTGGTTGGGGATCACGATCAGCGTATCGACATGCTTCTGCAGTTCGCTGATGCCAGCTTCGCAGATGCGCATGCGGCGCAGGCCTTCGAACTGGAAGGGCTTGGTGACCACGCCCACCGTAAGGATGCCCATTTCGCGTGCCACGCGGGCGATGACCGGTGCAGCTCCGGTTCCGGTGCCGCCGCCCATGCCGGCAGTGATGAAGACCATATGCGCGCCCATGAGCTGGTCGCGGATCTCGTCGATGACCTCTTCTGCCGCAGCCCGGCCGACTTCTGGCTGGGCCCCGGCCCCCAGGCCTTCGGTCACGGCCAGACCCATCTGGATGACCCGCTCGGCCTTGGCGTGACCCAGCGCCTGTGCATCCGTGTTGGAGACCACGAACTCCACGCCCTGAAGTCCGCACTCTATCATGTTGTTGACGGCGTTGCCGCCGGCACCGCCGACACCAAAAACTGTGATGCGGGGCTTCAGTTCCCGAACTTCAGGGGCCTTGAGGTTGATGGTCATGGTCGTCGCCTCTCTTCGGAAACGGGTTAGAAGCTGTCTTTGAGCCACCGTCCCATGCGGGACAGGTAGCCGTCGGTACCGGTGGCTTGCATTGGGCCAGCCCGGCCCACGCCGAGATGCTCAAGTCCCGCCACCTGCGGATAAATCAGAAGGCCAACCGTCGCGGCGAAAGCCGGACTCTTGGCCGATTCGGGCATGCCTTTGATCGCCATCGGGCGGCCCAGGCGCACCTGTCGTGAAAGGATGCCCTGCGACAGCGGCACCAGCCCGGTGAGCTGCGAAGCTCCGCCGGTCAGCACGACGCCACGGTTCAGAACATTGCCAAATCCGGCATTGCGCAGGCGATCCCGCACCAGTTCGAGAATTTCCTCGACGCGGGGCCGGACAATGCGGGTGACATGAGAGCGCGGCAGATAGGCCGCAGTCGCCCGCTCATCATCACCTACCTGAGGGATGGTGATCATTTCGCGGTCTGCGGCTGCATCGTCAAAGCACGAGGCCGCCAGACCCTTCAGGCGCTCGGCGTCCTCCAGACGCATCGACAGGCCGCGCGCGATGTCCATCGTGACGTGATGCCCGCCAACCGCGATGGCATCGACGTGCTGGAGATGCCCACCGGAAAACACCGCAAAGCTGGTTGTGCCACCACCGCAATCCACGACAGTGACGCCCATTTCCGCCTCATCCTCGTCAAGCACGGACAGGCCGGCTGCATAGGGCGTCGCGACAACGGCCTCGACCTCCAGATGGCCACGCTCGATCGCCAGCATCAGATTGCGGGCGGCAGCGGTATCGGCACTCGAAACATGCATGTCGACCGACAGACGCTCGGCGATCATGCCGCGTGGCTCTTTGACAGCGGCCCGACCGTCCAGACGATAGGCCGTGGGAATGGCATGCAGAACCGCTCGCCCCTGTCCAATTGACTGGCTTGTGGCAGAGTCCATAGCGCGCTCGACATCGCGCTCCTGGATGGCCCGACCGGCGGTAGAAACCTCCGCCATGAAGTGCTGGGATCCGATCCGGCCACCGGTCATCGCGACAACCACGCTTTCGACCGTCATGCCCGCCATGCGCTCCGCAGCGTCAATGGCAGCACGCACCGCACGCTCGGCTTCTTCCATATCGATGATGACGCCGCCCTTCACACCGCGCGAACGCTGGTGGCCGATGCCCAGCACGCGGCAACGGTGCGTGCGTCGACGTCCGCCATCTGTTGCGTCGGTGGGCTCAAGCTTGGCGATGACGCAGCTGACCTTCGTCGTGCCGAGATCAAGCACGGTTAGCACGGTGCTCTTGCGGGCCGAGAGTGGCCGCATTTTCGGGGTCATGCCGTGCGAAAAGCTGTTCATGCCCTGCCCTTCACTTTCGGCAGCGTCTTCTCGAAATAGTCACGGCGCGCCGCAGCCGATTCCTCGCTCAGGCGAAAGGCGACGCGGCCAGGAATGCGCATATCAACCGCAATGATATCCTTCGACAGAACCTGTGCCTCACGGTTCAGCCTCTGCAGTTCGCGCAGCGCTTCCATCGGCCTGTCCTCGGGCAGTTTCACGTCGATCCCGTTGACCATCTTGATGGTCCAGCGGCGCTCGGAGATGAGCGTTCCGGCCCTGATCTGGCCGCGCAGCTCGGGTACGCCATCGAGAATCTCGGCATATTCCTTCACACGCAGCCGCGCGCCCGGACCCACGACATGCGGCAACTTCAGGTAACGCCGGTCACGCAGGCTGTCGATCACGGTGCCATCAGCCGACACAACATTGATAACGCCATCCTGCTGCCACAGCGCAAAAGGCTCGCGCTCGATGATGCGGATATCAACACGATCAGGATAGAGCTTGCGGACCGTGGCTTCCGCGACCAGCGGCAATGCCTTCACCCCGGCGCGGACCGCCGTCAGGTCAAGGAACAGCAACGAGCCCGAGGGAGTCATTCCGGAAGCTGTCAGAATCTCTTCCTTGGTCAGTTCCTTGACGCCGGTGACATCCACGCTGCGGATCGGAAAGCCGAAGGTACGCGCCGCGATGTCGACCACGCTGCCGTGGTGCTGACGCAGGGCATGCTGGTGGCCCCCGGCAAACCAGCCTGCGCCACCCATAAGGGACAGGAAAGCAAGTGTGGCGATCGTTCCGGTGCCACGACGAACGGGAACATGGGTCGAGCCAAGGCGAAACCCGCTGCGCCCGAAGGCCAGCAACGCTCGCCTGCTTGACAGGCCGTCGTCCAGAGAGGGCTGTGCCGCATCATTGAGACGCGGCGAGAGCCACTCTCTCAACGATCCAGGGAGGCGTCTTCCACCATCCATTGTACCAACTCACCAAAGGACATGCCCGCATGGGCTGCTAGTTCAGGCACGAGTGATGTCTCGGTCATGCCGGGCTGGGTATTGACTTCCATCCAGATGAGCGTGTCGGTCTCATCGTCGTAGCGGAAGTCGGACCGGCTGACGCCACGGCAGCCAAGCGCATCGTGCGCCATCACCGCCTGTTGTTGAACTATTTGGTAAACATTTGGTTTAATTTTTGCCGGAAGGACGTGGGTTGATCCCCCGGGGGCATATTTCGAGTCGTAATCGTAGAATGCACCGGCATTGGAGAGTATCTCGATCACGCCAAGCGCTGTCGAGCCCGCTTTCTCACCGATCACAGCACAGGTCAGCTCGCGTCCGGGCACAAACCGTTCGACCAGCATCTCGTCACCAAGCGGCCAGGACGGATCATTCAATTCCTGCGGTGGGTGCGAGCGGCCTTCCTTGACAATGAACACGCCGAAGGATGATCCGTTGCCCACAGGCTTCGCCACATAAGGCGGCTCCATGACGTGGCGCTTCGCCACCTCGAAGCGCGAGACAGTGATGCCCTCGGCAACGAGCACGCCCGCAGCGGAAGCCACGACCTTCGCCCGGTCCTTCCGCATGGCCAGCGCCGAAGCCAGGACACCGGAATGGGTGTAGGGAATGCGGAGCATTTCGAGAATGCCCTGCATGCAGCCATCCTCGCCGAAAGGGCCGTGCATGGCGTTGAAGGCCACATCGGGCTTGAGAGCCTGCAGGTCGGCCACGACATTGGGCGTCACGTCGAGCCGCGAAACACGGTAACCGACGCTTTCAAGTGCTGCGGCACAGCCCGCTCCTGTCTTCAGGCTAACGGGCCGCTCGGCGGCCCAGCCGCCCATCAGTACGGCAACGTGTTTGGTCATGGGTCAATGCTCCGTGACAGGCGCTGATGCGCACGGAAAGAGATGCACGACCCTCGGATGGGAGTGGTTAAGGGGGGGTTAAGGGCAGGAGGGGTTGCAGATCGGCAGGGAATTAGCTAGACTTAGCTAAGCTAATAGGAGAGCAACATGGGAATGATCAACGTCCATGAAGCGAAGACAACGCTGTCGAAGCTGCTCGACCAGCTTGAGCGTGGGGAGATCGAGGAAATCACAATTGCCCGCAACGGCCACCCTGTCGCCGTGCTTTCGCCTGCGCCGAAGGTTGATGCTTCGAAGCGTATCGGGTCGGCCAAGGGCATGTTCGTTGTTCCCGATGACATCAGTCGGGAGGATGCAGCAATCGAGGCCCTGTTCGATGCAGGCTCGCCGTGAACCTGCTTCTTGATACCCATGTCGCACTCTGGGCTGTAGTCGGGAGCGGCAAGCTTCGTCCCGAGATCACCCAGTTGATTGGCGATCCGAAAAATACCGTGTTCGTCAGTGTGGCGACCGTTTGGGAGATCGCGATCAAGTTCTCCCGAAACAAGGGACTTTCCGATGATATGCCGATCTCGGGAACGCAGGCACGCGATGTGTTCAAGGTGGCAGGGTACAAATTGCTGAGGATCGAAGCTGACCATGCAGCCTTCGTCGATCAGCTGCCAGCCCTGCATGGTGATCCGTTTGACCGCTTGATCGTTGCACAGTGCCAGGTGGAG
>JANMFA010000443.1:0-2176 GCA_031377545.1 Hyphomicrobiales bacterium
CGCGGATAAGCGTGAGGATCGATGAACTCCAGCTCCTCAGCATCCGGACATTGATGCCCGTTGCGGCGGGAACACCCGTTTTTGGCGAGCCCGTTGCGGATATCGGCGGAGCGCTGGAGCGCAGGCGCTCGCTGCGTTTGATCCAGGGCGGCATGGCGAACTGAAAGCAAGCAAAAGAAAATAAATTGATCCGCGAAGCACACCCTTTCTAAGAGGATTTTAATACCTTCGAAGCATTGTTGCCGCTTAGGTTCCCCAATTGACAGACGAGACATGTTCGGATCAGTCGCTCGCAAACACGCCCAGCCCCTGGAACGACGCCGCCACCAGCGCGTCGATGTCCAGGTCATGGGGCGCTACATGCTAGAGTCCCGGCGTGAATATCCGTGCCAGACCGTCAACATATCGCCCGGCGGTCTCGCCATCCTCGCGCCCGTTATGGGAAACATCGGCGAACGCGTCGTGGTCTATCTGGATCAACTCGGTCGAGTCGAGGGCACCGTCAGTCGCCAGTTCCAGAACGGGTTTGCGATTGCGTTTTCCGCAACGGTGCGCAAGCGCGACAAGCTGGCTTCCCAGCTCACATGGCTTGCCAACCGCCAGATGCTGGGGCTGCCCGAGGACCGCCGTCACGACCGTCTGCAGGCGCGCAATCCGCGCACAATCATCACGCTCGACGATGGCAAACAGGTCGTCGCACGCCTGATCGACGTCTCGACTTCCGGTGCCGGCATATCGACCGAACTCAAGCTGGTCATGGATCAGCGCATTGTTGTCGGAAAACTGCCTGCCAAGGTTGTCCGCTTGTTTGAAGGCGGTGTCGCCGTGGAATTCGGGCGCATTCTCACTGAAGCAGAGATCGACAGCGACGTCTCAGTCTCGCTGTAGCCGCACGCTTTGAGCACCTGAAATGATCAAGGTCAGCCTCCGGGCTGGCCTTTTTTGATGCCCATCGCGCCCATTAACCCTTTGTTAAGGAGTTGATTGCCGCCCGCCCGACCTTCAATTACACATTAACACATCGTTAAGGTTTAAGGCGACGGTGTGATGCATAGAGCGGCTTTGATCGGTTTCGGAATGGTGCTGGGCGCATTCAGCCCTGCGTTGGCACAATCGTCAGCGCCCATCACCACGGCAGCGTTGGTTGTCTCGGAAACGTTGCCACCGATTGGCTGGGTCCAGTTCTGCGGCGAGAACCCACAGGATTGCACCGCCCCGGAACTGCCAGCCCGCGCCGCTCTGCTCGATGACAAGCGCTGGCGTCAGCTCGTCCGCATCAACCGTGATGTCAATGACGAGATCGAGCCAGTGTCCGACCTCGAACACTGGGGCGTGCTGGAAAAATGGTCGTATCCCACTGATGGCAAGGGTGACTGCGAAGACTATGTACTGGAGAAGCGCAAGCGGCTCATGGATGCCGGCTGGCCACGCCAGGCACTTCTGATCACGGTCGTCCGTGACAGGAAGGGCGACGGGCACGCCGTTCTGACAGTCAAGACTGACCGCGGTGACTTCATCCTCGACAACCAGGAGGCGCGCGTGAAGTCCTGGGCCGACACCGGCTATCGCTTCGTCAAGCGCCAATCCGCCGAGCACCCCAACAAATGGGTTTCGCTGGGTGGCGTCGATGCCGGGATCATCACGGCCAACCGCTAACCCCAAGCGCAGTCGAACCACGGTGACCCAGCACTTAAGCGCCATCGTGAACACAGTCTTTCATCATCCTCCGCAATGCCGGTCGTTCAGGAACGGGCGGGGCAAATCTGTCGAGCGGAATCAGTGCTTTAACTGGTTAACGCAAGGCCGGTGACATTTCATAAGCTTACCCAAGTGTCTCCAATCACTTGCGAAAACCTGAATCCTGAACCCTCAGTTTGCATCGAATTTCGCAAGCAGAAGGGAAATCCGGCCTGCCATTGTCAGCAGCAGGAAGACGGAGACGACAATGTCTGCAACATCATTTGGATCATCCAAAGCGCTTGGACTGGCAGTCGCCATGGCCATTGTGCTGGCTCCCGAGCCCGCGTCGGCCAGCAATGCCGTCATGGCCTATGCACAGCATGGACAGGAGGCGACCTCGCCGATCGGCTGGGTCGAATTTTGCCAGCAGGCAGAATACCGCGCGGATTGTACGGTCCCTTCATTGAAGGCCGCCGATGCCGAGCTCGACGAAAAG
>JANMFA010000481.1:0-3708 GCA_031377545.1 Hyphomicrobiales bacterium
GTTGGGGCCATGAATACGATGTCATGCTGCCGCTCGATGCCGACAGCCTGATGTCGGGCACAACCATCGTGAAGCTTGTGCGCGTCATGGAGGCCTATCCAAAGCTCGGCATCCTCCAGAGCCTCGTCGTCGGCATGCCGACGCACTCGGCCTTCGCGCGCATCTTCCAGTTCGGCATGCGCCATGGCATGCGCAGCTACACCATGGGGCAGTCCTGGTGGGTGGGCGATTGCGGGCCGTTCTGGGGCCACAATGCTGTCGTGCGCATCAAGCCTTTCATCGAGGATTGCCACCTGCCTGTACTGCCGGGCGGACCGCCTTTGGGCGGCCACATCCTCAGCCATGATCAGGTGGAGGCAACCTTCATGCGGCGCGCCGGTTATGAGTGCCGCGTGCTGCCGGTGGAAATGGGAAGCTGGGAGGAAAATCCACCCACGATCCTCGAATTCACCAAGCGCGACACGCGATGGTGCCAGGGCAACATGCAATACTGGCCGTTGGTGGGCACAAAAGGCCTGTTGCCGATGAGCCGCTTCCAGCTGGCCTGGGCGATCCTCATGTTCCTCGGCACGCCGGCCTGGACGCTGTTCATCGCGCTGGGTGCGATCAAACCGTTCATGTCGGATGCGGCGGGCTTCCCGGCAGCTTCGGCGATCGCGCTCTACATCACCTTTCTGCTGATGTATCTCTCGCCCAAGATCGCAGGCTTCATCGATATTCTGGCTTCGTCGACGGAAAGCGCGCGTTATGGCGGCAGGCTCAGGTTCATTCTCGGGGCCATGATCGAACTGACCTTCGCCTTCCTGCTCGGTGCAGTGTCCACCTTTCGCGTCACCATCTTCATGATCGGCCTGCTGTTCGGCAAGACAGTGAGCTGGAACGGGCAGGCCCGTGACACCCATGGCATCGCCTGGGATGTCGCCTTTCAGGGCATGTGGCCGCAACTTGCCTTCGGCACGGTGGTGATGACGCTGGCTTTCATCGGCTCACCAACCCTGTTCTGGTGGGGCCTGATCATGACAGCTGGGTACATCGTCGCCATTCCATTCGGCGTCTGGCTGGCGGACCCGGCTCTTGGGAAGATGATGGGCCGCTCGCGCCTGTGTGCCATTCCCGAGGAATATGACACGCCTGCGGAAGTAAAGGCGGTCCAGGGAAGTGCCGCATGACACGCCCGCATACGGAGAGCGCGGTCCGACGCGCGAAAGAAGCACTGGGATCGCATCTTGGAGCGCTGGAGCGCTCATTGGATGTCTATTACGGCAACCCCGCGCGCGATGCCGCGATGGACCAGCTCTACCGTCGCCTTGTGAAGGCAGGCGGCCTTGCTTTTGACATTGGCAGCCATGTCGGCGACCGCATCGCCTCATTCCGCCGTCTTGGCGCACGTGTGGTGGCGCTCGAGCCGCAGCCGCTCTGTGCCACCGCGATCCGGGCCATTCATGGCGGCGACAGCGATGTCACGCTGGTGCAATCGGCGTGCGGCGCGGCGGAGGGAATTCTCAAGCTCCACGTCAACAGCGCCAACCCAACAGTGACGACGGCCTCCTCCGATTTCGTAAGGGCGGCAGATGGTGCGGATGGCTGGCATGGGCAGGTGTGGGACGAGACCATCGATGTCGCGGTGACCACGCTGGACGCGCTGATCGCGGCGCACGGCCAGCCGGATTTCATCAAGATCGATGTCGAAGGCTTCGAGGATTCCGTGCTGGCCGGGCTATCAGCGCCGGTTCCCGCGCTCTCCTTCGAATTCACGACGATCCAGCGGGATGTGGCCGAGCGCTGCATGCTGCGGCTTGCTGGACTGGGCTACAGCCGCTTCAATCTGGCACTGGGCGAAAGCCAGATCATGACATTTGACAGTTGGGTTTCTGCTGACGCCATGAGCCGTCATATTGCTGCCCTTCCCCACGACGCAAACTCGGGCGATGTTTACGCCATCGCCGCGTGAGCACCCGGGTAAGGCCATGAATCATCAGCGCCAGTTTGCCGCCGCTATCGCCATCATCGGCTGGGCCGCGCTTGCCCTGCAGCTGTGGCTGACTTTGGGCATTGTCATTGGTCAGGGGCGCAGCGTCGGGGCTGGTTTGTGGCTCTTTGTGGGGTATTTCACGGTTCTGACCAACATTCTGGTGGCGGCCAGCATTAGCCTTGTTGCGCTGGATCGCTGGCCCGGCGGGCCTCGTCCAAGCGCCAGCGTGCTGACGGCGGTTGCCCTTGCCATTACGATTGTGGGCGTTGTCTATCATCTTCTCCTCAGCGGACGGGTCCCGGATCTGTCATCGCTCGGCTGGATTGCGGACCGGACGATGCATTATCTGGTGCCTGTCCTGAGCCTCGCATTCTGGGTCATCTATGTGCCCAAATCATACTTCACCTTCACAGACCCGTTCCTCTGGATACTCTATCCCCTGGGTTATCTGGTTTATGCCATGGCGCGTGGCAGCCTTGATGGCTGGTATCCATATTTCTTCATCGATGTTGGTGTGATCGGCTATGCCAAATCCATGCTGAACGCGGCGGTCCTCAGCGCCGTTGTTCTCATCATCGGATTTGTCATCGTCATCGTCACGCGGTTTTTCCATACCCGCCCGATCAAAGACTGAAAGGCTCCCCTGATGCTTACGCGCCGCTCATTCTCCGCCGCATCACTCAGCACCGCAGCCAGCGCCTTTCTCGCGCCTGCCGCCTTCGCCCAGGGCCAGCCGCCAGCGCCCGTTGGCCCTTTGCAGGGCGCTGTGGAAGCCATGATCCTCAACCGCTCCGAGCATGTGCTGTGCGCGGAGAAGGACAATGTCGATATCCGCATGAGCCATGCTGGCGTAAAGAGCTTCCGCATTCAGGCCATCCACCCCTCCTACATTGGCGGCCTCGTCGCGGATAACTTTGCGGCGGACTGGACCAATTGCGACTTCACGGCGGACCCGGCCTTCAAGCCGCCCGCGCCGCCGCGCCGCGTGACGATCTATGAGAACGAGTGGCTGTGGGTTATCGGCTACACCTATCCGCAGTTCTGGCGTCCGGCGGATGTGCCGGTGCGCATCGGCAACCGGGTGGAGCAGGGACTGCATCTCATCCAGGTCTGGGTGCGCAAGAACGAGCGCTCGGAAGAGGTGGCGGTCGTCTATCCGCCGGATGGCTACTGGCGCATTCGCCCGCTGCCGCCGCAGCATCTGAAATGGTCGGCCTATGGTTCGTCCTTCGTGGCAGGACCGATCGAGGACAAGGGCCGCCCCATCGTGGAATTCAAGGAGGTGGTGTTCGACCCAGAAACCATGACCTTCACCACACCCTTCCGCCGGGGCGGACAGGCCACGCTGAAAATCTCAACGCTGGACCGCGACCGCCTGACCATGGATGTCACGTTCGACAGGCCGGTGACGGACCTGCCGTTTGCGGCCTTGCGCTCGATGTATGTGACCGAGTTCAATAACGACGCGTCAAAGGTGGCGATCCGCCAGAAGAACGCCCAACGCTGGATCGAGGAGCCGATCATGGACTTCAAGCAGGCGAACGGCCTGGAGTTCTGGGCTGGGAGGCACAGCTATTCGCGGCACAACACGAGCGCGCCGGATATGGTGTTTGACCGGTTTTCGACTGTGGGGTGAACTCGCGAATGCAGTATGATCGTTTGTTCTCACGCACTCCTGAGCGCCTCCACCGGATCCAGCCGGCTTGCCCGCCATGCCGGATAGAACCCTGACAGGA
>JANMFA010000495.1:0-6182 GCA_031377545.1 Hyphomicrobiales bacterium
GTTTTCGGCGGGAAAGCCGCCTCGCGTCCAACCAAAATCTCTCGCGTCAAACGCATGAGATTGATAGGTCCTGACCCTAGATCGCCGACAGCACCCAGGCGTGGGGAAAATTGCCGTAGTCCGAGGTCGTCACACCATTGCGTGTGGTGCCGGCATAGCCTTCGAGAGCGGCCACGACAGTCACGCGCAGGACAGCGGTTTTCTCCGGCTTCAGAAGCCCCGCATGCACGGCGGCAACACCGAGGGAGGAATCGCGCGTATAGGTGTCGGTTCCCCACACCTGCCCCTCGGTCACGCCAGTGACGCGGAAATAGAAAATCGCGCCAATGGTATCACACAGGCCATGCATGTTGTTGGGCGCATCGGATGCCACAAAATTTTGATCGAGCAGCTTGCGCAGCTGACGGCGCGACAGCTTCCCGCGTCGGTCAAAATAGCCCACGAGTTCCTGGACAACCTTCATGGCGTGTTTCCTCTCTGCATGGTGACCACCCTTCCATAGGGCGGCGCGAATGTGGTTGTCTCTCCCGGCACGGCCCACAGCACGGCATAGGGCATGGCGTCAGCCGGATAGCTGACATCGCCATCGGTGATCACGATCGCCGCCGTCACGCGCTGATCCTCCGCAAGCGCCAGCAGCGCCGGACTGAGGTCGCTGCCGCCGTAGCCACGGACTTCATATTCAGCGAGTTCGGCGGGTGACAGCATCTCATCAGACGTCACGGCTGTGTCGCACTGGATGACCCGGACATCGTCGATGCCGGTCGCCTCGCAGAAGTCGGCGATTGCACCCAGGGCGAACGGTATCTCGTCGCTCATGGAACCGCTTGTATCGAGGATCACGTTCAGCATCATCGAATGGCGCTGGCGACCCGGCATGACGATATCCTCGCGGTCAGCGCCGCGTCTTGATGCCCGCATGAATGTCCGCTCGCCCGCCGAAACACCTTCAAGCCAGCGTTGCAACGCAACCTGCCACGGCGTCCGGTAGATGCCGCGCAGCGCACGCACCTGCTGTTGCGTGGATCCGGCGTCCACACCCCGGCCACGCATGATTCCCATGGCTTTCGCGATCGCCATTCCTTTGGCGGCCAGATCGCGCACAGCGCGGACGCGGGCGGCCTGATCATCGCTCTCGTCGGGGAACATCTCCCGCTCGCGCTTGCTGTCGAGCACATCGCCGGTGTTGCCCGGTGACGACTGCCCAGAACCACCAAGGACCTGATCGGCGGTCACGTCATCGCCTTCCCACACCTGCGTGCGTGAGGCCGTCGAACTGCCGTTGCGGCGCATTGCCAGAACGATTTCCTCCGCGGATTTTTCCCGCGCGCCGGGCATGTCGAGGCCTCCGGCCGGTATCTTTGCCACACCAAGAGCGTGTCGCAGCATATCGTTGATGATGTAGTCGTGGGCATAGTTGAACTCGAGGCGGCCAGAGCCAACGGCGCGATCATGCGTCCTGAGCGCGAGATGCAGCAGTTCATGGGCCAGGACGAACAGCAGATCATCCGCCGACAGCCGTGCAGTGAAAGCCGGGTTGGCCACAAGCCGCCCCGAGGCAAAGATGCCCATCGTCGGCACGCTGTCATCCAGCGCGACACGAACGGCAGCGGCAAGCCCGGTCAGATGCGGGAACGGAACCGTGACCAGCCGCAATCCACGCATGATGCGATCAAGCGTGGCGCGGTCGGCGGCAGAAGGCTGCCGGGGCGCGGTCACGGTGCCGCAACCTTGCGCATGAGATCGAACATGGCAGGTTCGGCACCAAGCGCACCCCAAGTCTCGACCATATCGGTGAGCAGGATCAACTGATGCTCCTGCGACAGGCTGCGCAGGAAGCGGTTGATCAGACGTGGCGGCAGGCCATCAGCCTTGCCGTCGCGCACAAACTGGCGAATGCAATCGAGAATGAACCACCGACCGGCATCGCCCTTTGGTAGAAGTGCTGGCTCGCGGATGTAGCGCTCGAGCGGCTGGACAGGACCGATGCTTTCCTCCGCCAGGGCGCAGAAGACTGCGGCGTCCTCGGGTGACAGCCTGCCAAAGGCGAGAGCCCGGCGCGTTTCGCTCGTCAGCATGCCGGCTTTCTCTGCCAGATCAAAAGCACGCGACAGCAGCGACCACGACCGTGGCGTCGAGAACGGCACAGGGTCAGCAGGCACCGGCCGCATCAGGGCATCGGGAACTGTCGCGATGAAGCTGCGGATCTCGCGCCGCACGCCGCTGCGCTGCGCCCAGCCCAGCCACTCATCCACGTCATGGCGTATTTGCAGGATCGTGACACGGTTAACTAGTGCCGAGCTCATCGCCCGCACCAGGGCGCGGTCCTGCAGGCGGTTGCCCGCAGCCACCACCCAGGTGCCGGTCGGCAGTGCATGCTCGCCTAGGCGCCGCTCCAGCAGAAGTGAATAGAACGCCTTCTGCACATCCGGCGCACAGGCAGGAAGTTCGTCAAGGAAGAGGCAGAATGGCTCCGGCCTTTCCGGGAGAAGAATTCGCGGTGGACAGAACACCGAACGCTCGCCGACGATGCGCGGAACACCGCTCACGTCCTCCGGTGCGATCTGCGTGCCCAGCAGCGAGCGGCAGGGCAAGCCAACCTCGCGTGCGGCTTCGTACACCATTTCCGACTTGCCGATTCCCGGCGCGGAAAGCAGCAGGAAGCTCTGTTCCTGCGCCATGCACTGGATGAGTTTCTTGGCCTGACGAAGCGTGACAACCTCGTTGAAGGCAGACTGATGTGCCGACATGAAATCCCCCCGGACAACGGCTCCCACCGCCCCGCTCGCATGATGCGGACAAGGAATCTGCCGCCAGCGAGATCAGGATTCGTCTATGGATTCCGCCATGAAGCGGCCATGACGCCACTGTTTGGGAATTGTTCACACAATGCAGGCGCGACGGCGTTGCGCGGCCCTGTGAGCGCGTTCGATGCAGGCACACGAGTTCGTCAGGGGAGCGTGGCGGCAAAGACGTGGGAACCCGGGCTGGCGCTCTGCCATCGGCCCACAACCAGCCATCGGGAAAGAAAAATGGTGCCCAGAGCCGGGATCGAACCAGCGACACTGCGATTTTCAATCGCATGCTCTACCAACTGAGCTATCTGGGCTTCCGCCAAAAGGATCAAAGCATGATCCCGTGCGAACGGAGGGTGCTATACGGTTTCGATCATGCGCTGTCCACCCATAGGATCATCGCGCAATCGAAAAAATGCGCTGGACCGCCACCCGACTAGGACTGGACAAAGCCGTCAATGTCATCGGGAAGAGGATACCGGCCTGTCTCGTGGCGCGAAAAACGCATCTGACCATCAACAAACACGTTAAACACTCCGCCGGATGCACGCTTCAGCTGCACATCCTTGACGCCGCGTTTCTCAAGTTCCGCCCTGACACGCAGGGCCTGGGGTTCGTGGCCTCATGAGCCGCAGTATTCGATCAGGATCATCGTGGGATCTCCAAAGGTGGTCGCTAACAAGCGATACCGCGCGACGGACTGTTCGTCCACCACCGCAGCGCTTCCAATTCTGACCATCAAGAGACAGGAAAAAATTGGAGCGGGAGAAGGGATTCGAACCCTCGACCCCAACCTTGGCAAGGTTGTGCTCTACCCCTGAGCTACTCCCGCATCCGAAACATTGGGACCGTGTCTTGCAAGACTGGTCCCGCCGTGGGTGAGGCTCCTATGCCAAAGGTCGGCAGCGCTTGCAAGCCTTGTTTGCGGAAATTGCCGTGAACGGCTGAAGTAGGGAGCGCTGCAGCATGGGCACGCTGGCGCAGCTCGACGCCTAGACCGGATGGACGGAGCCGAGGAACTGCGTCAGATCATCCGTGACATATTCCACGAAAGCGGGCCTATCCTGCCGTCTTTCCCAATCGTCACGCAGGTCGGTTACGCCAGATTTTGCCACGATCAGAACTGTTTTCATGCCCACGTCATGAGGTGCCTTGAGGTTCTTCACCAGATCCTCGAACATCGCGGCGCGCTTGGGATCGACGCCGTGCTTGTCGAAGAACATCTGGTACGCCACCGGATCGGGCTTCGGGATGTAGCCCGCAGCCTTGATATCGAAGATGTCCTCGAAATGCTCGAGAATGCCCAGCGCTTTCGCCGTGTTTTCAGCATGTTTCTGCGAACCGTTGGTCAGGATCAGCTTGCGGCCCGGAAGGCGCGTCAAGGCAGCCGACAGAAGGATGTTCACGCCGATGGAGGAGCGGTCGATATCATGCACGAAATCCATGAAGTGTTCGGGATCGGCATCGCCCTGATCGATCAGCGCCTTCAGCGTCGTGCCATAGCGATGATAGAAGTGCTTCTGCAACGCCCTCGATGCCAATCCGTCGAGACCATAGAGATCCATCAGATAGGCCGTAATCCGCGCGTCGATCTGCGGCCAGAGGGCGGAATCCGGCGGATAGAGTGTGTTGTCGAGGTCGAACACCCAGGTATCGACATGGCTGAACGCCAACCCGACCGGACTGAGTGCCGTTTGATCCAGTCGCGCTGCGGCTTCAGGCATATGTCTCATGGGTAAGTTGCCATGGTTCCCTGTTCCCAGCCGAAGCCGACGGACAATCAGGAAACCATACAGGGGTTAACGGAGCGATCTATCTGCGAATCATGGTTCCCGCGCCATGGTCCGTCAGGAGTTCGAGCAGGACCGCATGCGGCACCTTGCCATCCAGAATGACCACAGCCTCGACACCGCGCTCCAGTGCATAGATGCAGGTCTCGATCTTCGGGATCATACCACCTGTGACGGTTCCATCCGCGATCAGGCGGCGGCAATCCTCTATTGTCAATTCGGGGATCAGATTCTTGTTCTTGTCGAGCACACCAGGCACATCCGTCAGCAGCAGCAAGCGCTTGGCTTTCATCGCGCCCGCGATGGCTCCGGCAAAGGTGTCGGCATTGACGTTATAGGTCGCGCCGTCCTCGCCAAGCGCCACGGGTGCAAGCACAGGAATAATCTCGGCGTTGAGTACCGAATCGAGGATCTCGCGGTTGACGATCTTCGGTTCGCCCACGAACCCCAGATCGATCTCGCGCTCGATGTTCGAATCAGGATCCTTGACCGTGCGGCGCACCTTTTCGGCAACCACCATGTTGCCATCCTTGCCCGAAAGCCCGACGGCCTTGCCGCCTTCCGCGCCGATCCAGCCCACGATCTGCTTGTTGATCGAGCCCGCCAGCACCATCTCCACGATCTCGACAGTGGCCAGATCTGTGACGCGCAAGCCTGCCTGGAATTCGCTCTTGATGCCGAGCTTGTCGAGCATCCGGCCAATCTGCGGGCCACCGCCGTGCACGACGATAGGCTTCACTCCGGCGAGTTCCAGCAGCACGATGTCTTCGGCAAAATCCTCCGCCGCCGCCTTGTCGCCCATGGCATGGCCGCCATACTTCACCACGACGATCGTCTGGTCGTATTTCTGAAGGTGCGGCAGCGCCTGCACCAGCGTTTCCGCCTGGGTATGGACGTCGGGAAGCGTGATGGCCATGGCGGTGAAGAACTCCCCTCGGACGATCAATTGTTTCGCGGGCTATAGCGGATGATGATGGGGGGCGGAAAGGGGAATGTCGGCGCTACTGTTTGGGAAACTGCAGCCCCATTTCGCGGTAGCGTTCCGGATCATCAGCCCAGTTCTCGCGCACCTTCACAAAGAGGAAGAGATGGACCTTGGTTTCGGCAGCCTCCGCAATCTCCTTGCGCGCTGCCGAGCCGATGGACTTGATGGTCGAACCACCCTCCCCCAGGACGATTTTTCGCTGTCCTTCACGCTCCACAAAGATTGTCTGGTTGATCTTGACCGAGCCATCCTTCTTCGTTTCCCAGGTCTCGGTTTCGACAGTGGATCGGTAGGGCAATTCATCATGCAGCCGCTCGAACAGCTTCTCGCGGGTGATTTCAGCCGCAAGGAAGCGCAGCGGCGCATCGGAAATCTGATCTTCGGGATAGAGCCATGGCCCTGGCTGCATCTGCTTGGCAAGCCATGCCGCCATGTCCTTGACCCCGTAGCCGGTCAGTGCCGCCACCATGAAGGTCGCTTCGAACGGGCACAGGTCGTTGAGCTTCGTGGCGATTTCCATCAGCTTCGGCTTGTCGATGGTATCGACCTTGTTGAGGATCAAGGCCTTGCGCTGGCGGTTGTTCTTCAGCCGCTCCAGAATGGCTATGGTTT
>JANMFA010000568.1:0-3226 GCA_031377545.1 Hyphomicrobiales bacterium
TTCGGCACGCCGGCGCGCTCGAGAATCGCGACGAGGATGATGAAGGCGAGAAAGCCGCCTGTGTAGATGCCATAGATGCGGCCAAGGCCGGATGTGAAATCCTTGCCGCCTGTCTGTGCTTCAGTTGCCATGATTGCGCTCTCCTCACTCGTCTTCGGCAAAGCCGCATTCGCGGTCGATCTTGTCCTGCGCCTTGGCGAACCAGAACAGCATGCCCACGAAAATGACCAGCGAGCCTTGCGCTGCCATATAGAACCCGAGCGGGAAGCCCAGAATGCGAATGCCGTTCAACGGCACGACGAACATGTGAACGATGAAGCCGAAAAAGGCCCAAAGTGCCATCATCAGGATCATCAGTTTACTGGTTTTCTCCCAGTGAACCTCTGCGGTTGAATCTGCCATCGAATGTCTCTCCCTTGGCTGCGCTCCATTCCCTGAAGCATTTGGCACTACCTTGGGACCGCACGCGCACGTGGAATCTGCCACGCATACGCCCTTCCCCACATGACGGTTTAGAGCGCTTTAACCAATCCGCAACTTCGACTTTAGACTATAGTTCAATACACTAAAGCTGCGTGTCCTTTTGTCTCATATACCATTTGTTAGATGTCTTTTTATGGCCGCAGGGATCATTTCCAATCCCGCATGAGCGCGTCGCACTCCATCGGGCGGCGGCTGTCTCACACGAGCTATCCACCAGACGCTGACTGGCGATGGCACCACTCGAGGGAGAAAAAACAATGAGCATTGCGGCATCCGCAACCGACTTAACCGCTGCCGATCGGTCGCGGCCCATGACGAGGGAAGAGAAGAAGGTTATTCTCGCTTCTTCGCTCGGAACTGTTTTCGAATGGTATGACTTTTACCTGTACGGCTCGCTTGCCGTCATCATCGGCGCGCAGTTCTTTTCCGCCTTCGACGAATCCACCCGCGCGATCTTTGCCCTGCTGGCTTTTGCTGCCGGCTTCTTCGTGCGCCCGTTCGGCGCGCTGTTCTTTGGCCGCCTTGGCGATCTGATCGGCCGCAAGCACACCTTCCTGATCACGATCGTGATCATGGGTGCCTCGACATTCATCGTTGGCTTGCTGCCATCCTACGCGCAGATCGGCTGGATCGCTCCAGTTATCCTGATCATCCTGCGCATGCTTCAGGGCCTTGCTCTTGGTGGCGAATATGGTGGTGCAGCCGTTTACGTTGCGGAACACGCGCCGGCCGGCCGCCGCGGCTTCTACACCTCGTTCATCCAGACGACCGCGACACTCGGTCTGCTGCTCTCGCTCATGATCATTCTGGCCTTGCGCCTCTACATGGGTGAAGCAGGCTTCACCACCGGTGCAGGCTACCCGATCGCCGGCTGGCGCATCCCGTTCCTGCTCTCGATCTTCCTTCTCGCGATTTCGGTCTGGATCCGTCTCCAGATGAATGAATCTCCAGCATTCCTGAAGATGAAGGAAGAGGGCACGCAGTCCAAGGCGCCGCTTGCGGAAGCCTTCGGTCAGTGGGGCAATGCCAAGGTCGTGATCCTCGCCTTGCTCGGCCTCGTCGCAGGTCAGGCCGTCGTCTGGTACACAGGCCAGTTCTACGCCCTGTTCTTCCTGCAGGCCATCTTGAAGGTCGATCTGTTCACGGCCAACGTTCTGATCGCATGGTCGCTGATCATCGGTACGGTAGGGTTCATCATCTTCGGTTCGCTGTCGGACAGGATTGGCCGCAAGCCCATCATCCTCGCGGGCTGCCTGATCGCCGCCATCACCTACTTCCCGCTGTTCCAGTACCTGACGCAGGTTGCAAACCCAGGTCTGCACAAGGCCCTGACATCCGTCACCGTCAAGGTCACGGCTGATCCATCCGCTTGCGGCTCAGTGTTCGATCCCGTTGGTATCCGCGTGTTTACGGCCCCTTGTGATATCGCCCGTGTGGCGCTGGCACGTGCGGCCATCAAGTACGAGTTCACTCCAACAGCTGGCGCAAAGCCAACCGTCATGTTCAACGGCGTTGATACCCCGATTGCGGCAACTGTTCCTGCCAACATCACAGCCTTCAACGCCGCTTCACAGACAGCCGGATATCCGAAGCCAGGTGATGCCCAGATCATCAAGCTGAACGGCTTCTTCTCTGTCTTTGCAAGCGCACAGGCACTGACGATCGTCGGCATCCTGACGATCCTGGTGATCTACGTAACCATGGTTTACGGACCGATCGCTGCAGCGCTTGTCGAGTTCTTCCCGACACGCATCCGTTACACCGCGATGTCCCTGCCCTATCACATCGGTAACGGCTGGTTCGGCGGCTTCATGCCACCCACCGCCTTCGCCATGGTGGCGGCAACAGGCGATATCTTCTACGGCCTCTGGTATCCGGTCGTGGTTGCGCTGGGCACCTTTGTCATCGGCCTGCTGTTCGTGCCGGAGACTTACAAGCGCGACATCTTCGCAGAAGACACCAAGAAGTCAGTCTGACGGACTTCCAACCAATCGAAACCCCGCCCGAAAGGCGGGGTTTCTTTTTGGGCCGTATGGCAGGCGATCAGGCCACTGCTGACGTCAGGTCCAGGGTCGCACGGGCGAACTGGTCGGCCGCATAGCTCTTGGCACCATTGCTGATCTCGTCGTCGAGGACCACGCGGGCCAGGATCGACAGGTCAGCCTGGCTCTGCGCAGGCGTGTGGAGAATGGCCATCAGCCTGGCGTAGCGCTGACCGCCCAGCGTGTTGGCCTCGCTGCCAAGGCGCATCCAGCCGGAAATACCGCCGTTCTGTGCCGCAGCCGTGATCTCCGCCCGGTAGGCCTCGAGACGGACATTCAGCGCTTCGGCTTCGGACCAGAGCTTGCCGATTGCGGTTTCCCTGGCTTTGGCCGACGCCACCGATGGCACGACCGTGAGGGCTGCCGCACCGGAAAAGGCCGAGCGACGGGTGAGAGAGGGTGTTGTCATGGAAAGACTCCCGATGGAGACGGGGAGAGACAGGCCGTTATCCCGTGCGTTCCAAAGCGCAACTGCGGCCAGCCCCCTGCCCGTGTCAGCGCCTCTCCGCCGTTGATGTCCTTGTGGAACCTGTGCGGATCGTGCGGAATGTATCTATGCCAGATTCGCTGTCCGATGGCTGAGTGGCATTGAAAGCCATTGTTCAGGAATCGCGCTGGCGGCGCGCTATTGGCAATCCGCCCCGTTTTTGTGGACCTGAAGATCGATGGTTTCGACGACAGTCATCAAGGGACGTCCCAGA
>JANMFA010000606.1:0-3400 GCA_031377545.1 Hyphomicrobiales bacterium
CCCGCCCTGCCAGAAACACCGCAATTGCCAGCAGCTTGATCCCCATCGCCACGACAAACACCGCCGCGCTCGCCGCCACCCCGTCGCGCACCAGCCCGAACACCAGCGGCGCAAAAGCATAGGTCGCTTGCCCCATCGCCACGATCAGGGCGACGACGCGCGGGGTGTCCTCCTTGGCAAATTCGGCCTGTGCGATCAGCGGCGGCAGTGATGTCGCGTTGCCGATGCCGAAGCCGAAGAGGAGAATGCCTGCAATGATCAGCCACGGCGCTTGCAGGCCCGACAGGATCAGCGCTGCGGCCCCGATGATCTGGATGCCGTAGCTCAATGCTGCGACCTTCCGCCGGTCCGCCCCTGCTGGCATGAGCCAGCCGAAGGAGGTGCGGCCCGCGATGGCTGAGGCCGTCGCCAGTCCCATCACCACACCAGCCCCGGATGCACCCAGTGCCGGGACAATCAGCGAGAACAGATGCGCCAGCAGGCCGATCTGCGCGAACAGGCCCAGCGCCATGCCAGCCGCCAGCGTGCGGAACTTCCAGCTCCGCCACAGCGCCGCGCCGGGGAGGGCGGGGATGGCACTCGCGACGGCAACCGTTGCCGGTCCGCTTGCCGCGTCGCCATCCGCGAATTGTCCCAGATCAGCGGGGGAGTGCTTGAAAACCGCAGCCGTCAGCCACCAGACAACCGCAACCGTGATAACGCCAATGATCGCTGCAGCTGTCTGGAACCCCGCCGCACCAATCAGCAGCACCCAGAGCGGGGAGAACACCACGCCGCCGATGCTTGCCCCGTTGTACGCCGTCGACAAGGCTTTTGGCCTGAGCCGGACAAACCACGGCGAGACAAGGGCATTGATGGCAGCGGCTCCCATGGTGACCCAGCCGTATCCCGTCAGGATGGTCGCCGCAAACAGCTGCCACGGTTCCACCGCGCTGGCCCAGCCCACAAGGCCGAGCGCCAGCGCGACCGAACCCGCTCGCGTGATGGCGGGCAATCCGAAGCGCCGGTAGAGCGCAGGCAGGTTGGCCACGACCAATGCGCCCAGCAGGTAATGCACGGTCACTGCGGCGGAAACGAGCGCGATGGACCAGCCCCGCGCTTCGCGCACCGCGTGAAGATACACCGGCGGGCCATAAAAACCGAGGCCCCAGCCGAACACGGCAAGGACAAAGGCACCAGCGACGACACGCCAGCCAAAGAAGCGTTCTGGGGAAGAGGTTGTCTGAATCATGAGGCAGTCTTTGCGGATCGAACGCACAAACGATAGCCCAATATGGTCGCAGACGGTTCGGCCAGGACCGAAGCATGACGGCCTGATGGCGGCGAAGCGTCCCATTGCCCCTTTACCCCGGAGCGTCTTTGCCCTAAATATCTGGAAACACTAATGAATGGGGATCATCATGAAATCGTTTCTGGCCGCTATCGCCGTCGCTCTCGTCATGGCCGTCGGCGCATCAATGATCCTGGAGCAAAGCCAGATGTCAGCGAATGCCAAGTTCTCGTCGAGCGCTGTCCGCAACTGAAGCGGTTTATCCCAAGACAGCGCTGAACGGCAGGAACTGTACCTGATCGCCCGCGTCAACGCCGGTCAGGTCGAGCGGCAGGCGCACCAGTCCGTCGGTTGCTGTCAGGGATGAAATGATCCCTGCGCCCTCGATGGGATAGCGTTGGGCCACGGCTCCATCGGACCCATCCTCCAGCGTCACCCGAAGGAACTCGATCCGCCCCGTCTTTTTCCTGTACTGGAAGCCTGCGGTCACCGGCAGAAAACGCGGCGGCTGCCAACGCTCGCCAGCAAGCGCTGCAATGACGGCGCGCACAACCTGGGTGAATGTTACGAACACCGCCACTGGATTGCCCGGCAATCCTGCAAAGGCACAACCGACGATCACGCCCATGGCCAATGGCCGCCCCGGCTTGATGGCGAAACGCCAGTGGTCGAGTCTGCCTTCGGCCTCGACCGCCGATTTCACGTAGTCGGCTTCGCCCGTCGAGACGCCACCTGAGGTCAGGATGAGGTCATGCTGGGCTGCTGCGGCCCGCAGCGCCTCCCGCAGGCTCTGCGGCTCATCACGCAAAATGCCAAGATCGCTGACGATGCAGCCCGCACGCTTCAGGAGCGCTGCCAGCATGACGCGGTTGGTGTCATAGACCCTTGGGCCATCGAGTGAGCCACCAGGCTCTTGCAGCTCATTGCCAGTGGAGAAGATGGCAACGCGCACGCATCTGCGAACCTCAAGCCATCCGAAGCCGACGCCGGCCGCGAGCGCCAGATGCTGCGGCATCAGGCACGTTCCTGCCGGCATGGCGAGAACGCCTGCGTTGATCTCTTCGCCGGCGGGTCGCGCATTGGCACCGCGGTTCAGCCCTGGCGGCAAGATCACGTGCGTGCCATCCACGCGCACGTCTTCCTGCATGAACACTGTATCGAAACCGTTGGGCATGGGTGCGCCGGTGAAAATGCGGATCGCCGCCCTCACTGGCAAAATGCCAATGGACGCCGCACCTGCCTGCAGGCGGCCTGCGACCGGCAGGCTCGTATCGCCCGCAATGTCGAGATCCGCATACCGAACGGCATAGCCATCAACGGCAGAGTTGAAGAAAGCGGGAAGGGGGGATCTTGCGACCAGGTCGTGCGCCAGAACGCGCCCATCACAATCCCCGACGGGCAGCTTTTCTGTTCCGGAAACCGCAGGCACGCGCGCACTGATGAATGCCAAAGCATCGTCAATGGTGAGGGGGTGGTCGCCGAACGCGAAGCAATCATTGGTGAGCTGCGCCATCGGTCTATCCGTGACGCCAGTCGACAGTCGAAGGCGGAACCGCTTTCGCCAGCGCCAGCGCAGCGATCTTCGGCGTATCATTCAGGTCCAGCACGGGGCGTCCTGCCTCGGCAAACGGCGTATCGCTGGCAATCGCCACCACGGATCCGTTACCTGGATGCAGCGGCGGCTTCGCGTTGGCGGCGCGATAGACCTCAATCTTGGGATGCGGTGCGCGCTTGAAGCCTTCGATCAGCACCAGATCGACAGCGGAAAGCCTGGAGAGCAACACTTCCAGCGGTGGTTCAGGTGCGCCACGCAGTTCGTGCATGATGGCGAAGCGGTTTTCCGAGGCAATCAGCACCTCGGTCGCCCCCGCCGCGCGATGCTCGTAGCTGTCCTTGCCTGGCGTATCGACATCAAACATATGATGCGCGTGCTTCAGGGTGGAGACCTTCAGGCCCTTCGCCGTGAGGAGAGGAATGAGTTTGAGGATGAGCGTGGTCTTGCCCGCCCCGCTCCAACCCGTGATGCCGATGATGCGCATGGGGCTGGGATAGCGGGAATGCGGGCTTATGTCATCCCGTCACCCTCTTGCCCTCCGTCGGAAGGAGGAACATCAAGGGGTGTCAGACCCG
>JANMFA010000626.1:0-2424 GCA_031377545.1 Hyphomicrobiales bacterium
ACGCTGGACAAGCTCGATTCCATTCCCGGCTATGTCTCGCAGCCCGACGAGTCGCTGTTTCGTCGCGTGACGCGCGATGTCGGCTGCGCCATCATCGGCCAGACAGCGGACCTTGCCCCCGCTGACAAGCGTTTCTACGGCATTCGTGACGTGACCGCGACGGTGGAGAGCATTGCGCTGATCACCGCGTCGATCCTGTCGAAGAAACTTTCCGCCGGGCTTCACGGATTGGCGATGGACGTGAAATTCGGCAAGGGCGCGTTCATGGCGCGTTTCGAGGATGCGGAGGAACTCGCGCTGAGCCTTGCCACGGTGGCGACCGGTGCCGGTCTGCCGACGACCGCATTGCTGACCGACATGAATGAACCGCTGGCCAGTGTCGCAGGCAATGCTCTGGAGGTGCGTTACGCGATCGACTACCTGACCGGGGCCAGGCGTGAGCCGCGCATGCATCGGGTGACGGTCGCGCTGGGGGCCGAGATGCTGCTCTCGGGCAAACTCGTGACGTCGGTTGCGGAGGGAGTCTCGAAGATGGAAAGCGCCATTGGCAGCGGTGCGGCTGCTGAGAAGTTCGCCGCGATGGTGGCGGCGTTGGGTGGCCCAGGGGATTTGCTGGCTGATCCGGACAAACATCTCGCGGGAGCCGGGGTGATCAGGCCTGTCCACGCGACGCGCGATGGTTTTGTCTCGGCCATCGACAACCGGGGCCTTGGCATCACGGTCGTGGCACTGGGTGGCGGACGGACGCGTGCGGCTGATCCCATTGACCATGCCGTCGGGCTGACCGGCCTCGCCGGACTGGGCCGGCGTGTCACGAAAGGTGAGCCGCTGGCATTGGTCCATGCCCGCAGCGACAGTGCGGCGGCAGCGGCAGTCGACGCCGTGCATGCGGCCTATGCGATTGCCGACACCGCCCCGGTGATTGGCCCGCTGATCGCGAAACGTCTTGAGGGGACCGCGGCATGAGTCTGCTCGTCGCAATCCGGGGATGGAACGAGGACAACTGGATCGACCGTTTCCGGCGAATGATGCCTGAGCGACCGGTTCTCTCGGCGCAAGGTGCCTATGATCCCTCCGCAATCCACTATGTAGCTTGCTGGAAACATGCGCCAGGCTCGCTTTCGCACCTGCTGAACGCCAGAGTTCTGTTCTCGCTTGGCGCGGGTGTCGATCATCTCGTCAGCGACCCGGCGCTGCCGGACGCACCCATCGTGCGTATGGTGGACCGGGATCTGACCGGGCGCATGACGGAATGGGTGGTGTGGCAGTGTCTGGACTGGCTGCGACAGGGCAAGATCTATCGTGCGCAGCAGGCCGCCAGCCAGTGGATCGACGACCGCGACCAGCCCGCCGCCCGCGATGTGCGCGTGGGCATCATGGGGCTTGGCGTGCTGGGACAGGACGCCATGGAGGCGCTCAGGCGCCTGCGCTTCGATGTGGCAGGCTGGAGCCGGTCACCCAAGTCGTTGCCGGGCGTTGAAACCTTTTCAGGCGACAGCGGAATGACGGCCTTTCTCGCGCGGACCGACCTGCTCGTCGTGCTGCTGCCCCTGACGGACGATACGCGCGGCATTCTGAACGGGCGGCTGTTCGCCGGTCTTGCCCGCGATGGTCGATTGGGTGGCCCCGTGCTGATCAACGCAGGGCGGGGTGGTTTGCAGGTGGAAGCCGATATCCTCGCGGCGCTGGAGTCTGGCCTCCTCAAAGGCGCGTCGCTGGATGTCTTCGAGACAGAGCCCCTGCCCGCAGCCTCTGCCCTGTGGCACCATCCCGCTGTCACCGTGACGCCCCATAACTCGGCGATGAGCGAGCCCGATGCCATCGCAGGCGCAATCATCCAGCATATCCGCGATCTTGAGCGCGGCCTGCCGTTGCGCAATGTGGTTGACCGGGTGCGAGGCTATTGATGTTGATTACCGTCAATCCCGAGCACAAGGGCCAGGTTGTGGTTGCCCTCGGCAACCGCATCAAGGCCATGCTCGTCCCTCTGGAAGACGTCTGCCGCTATCGCGAGCAGCGCGGTGCCGACTCCGCAAGTTTCGACGTCACGCCGCGCGACAAGGCGGCGCTGCCCTTCGCCATCAGCATTGCACCGGGCGGTATTGATGTGACCTGCCGCGTCTTCGAGATCAGGGAACTTTCGCTCGATGAGGCGGAGGTCGCTGTTCAGATCGTGGCGGCCGTGCTCTCCGGCCAGATCAGGCAAGTGCGTCAGCTCAAGGGCAATGGCGCGGTGCGCAAGAAGAAGACGTATGTCTTCGATTCCGTCGGGCAGCCGATCTTCAAGCACCGGACGGCTGGTGTCCTGCCGTTCCTCGCCGGGCGTGTGGCCCGGACCGAACGGGTCCGGTTTGCACCGTACCGTGGTCTATAGCCTGCGCCACCAGGCGATCTGGACACCCTGTTCGCGGATTGTCTCCCGTC
>JANMFA010000022.1:0-5107 GCA_031377545.1 Hyphomicrobiales bacterium
TACAATCAGGACCTGTCGGAGCGTCGGGCCAGGGCCGTGGTTGAGTATCTGGTGCGCGAAGGCGTGGCAGGCACCAACCTGAGGGCTGTCGGCCACGGCGAGACGAAGCCGATCGCGCCCAACGATTCTCCTGCGAACAAGCAGAAGAACCGCCGCGTCGAATTCACCGTGAAGTAAGAAGAGGGATTTGACCTAATGTTGTATCTCCATCAAACCCTCCTCTTGTGGGTGATCGCAGCCGCGGTCCTCGGCGTGATCGTCGGCTGGATCGCCTGCCGACAACAGCCAAGGCTTCAGGGCTTCGGCTGGGTCCTGTGGGCGGTCATCGCCTTCCTGATTGGCCTCGTTCTGCTGGTCCTGATGACGTTCTCGGGCCGCATGGCCCTGTGGTTCGAAACGGCCATGATGTTCGTCTTCTGGTACTTCCTCGGCTGTTGCGTGGGCTGCGCGCTGCGCGGCTTCCTCAATCCCCTGCCTCAGACCGAAACCGAAGCCACGGCGATCACCAAGCTGACGACCTTCGGCAATGCGTCTGTCGCAGCAACGCCACTTGCGGCTGCTCCGCTCAAGGCTGCCGCACCGCTCGCAACAGGCCCGGCAGCTGTGCGCCCCTACCAGTGGCAGGCAGCCCGGGACGCCGCGAGCGTCACACTGACGGGGTATGTGCCGTCGGCTGAGGCCCGTACCCGCATTGTTGCGGCAGCACGCACCGCACTGTCACCGGCCGCTGTCGTCGACAAGCTGCAGCTCGGTTCCGGCGCACCTGCCGGTCTGGAAGGCATGACATCGTCGGCACTCGGTCATCTGTCGAAGCTCGACAAGGGCATCGCCAGCCTGATCGACACGAAGTACACGCTGACCGGCGTCGCCGGTACGCAGCCGAACTATGATGCCGTCATGAGCACCGTGAAGTCGTTGCCGATGGGCTACAGCCTTGCGAAGGCCGATATCGTGGCCCCGCCAGCTCCTGCCAAACCCGTTGCTCCTGCCAAAGCCGTTGCCGTCAACAAGCCGGTTGCCAAGCCAGTGGCTGTGAAGGCCCCTGCCCCAGCGAAAGCACCGGAACCCAAGGCCGCTCCCAAGATCGCGGGTGAGGACAAGGTGCCTGGCAAGCGCCCGGCTGGCCTCGCAGCACCACGCGGTGGAAAAGCGGATGACCTCAAGCGCATCCGTGGCATTGGCAAGCAGAACGAAGGCCGTCTGCATGGTCTGGGCATCTGGCACTTCGATCAGGTCTCGACCTGGAACGCGCAAGAATCACTGTGGGTTGGCAGCTATCTCGCTTTCCCCGGCCGTATCGAGCGCGAAGAGTGGATCAAGCAGGCCAAGGTGCTGGCTGCGGGCAAGGAGACGGAGTTCTCCAAGCGCGTCGCCAAGGGCATGGTCGCGACATCGAAGGACGATGGCACGCTCGGCAACAAGAACGTTGCAGTCGTGAAGCCAATGCGCGCTGTCGCAGGCAAGGCCCCGGCCAAGGCTGCTTCACCCAAGGCCGCCCCGGCGAAGCCCAAGAAGTAGGCGGCTGGCGCGGCCCATGGCTCGCGCTTGTCGGACGGTTCAGGGGCGCTCTTCGGAGCGCCCCTTTTCATTGCAGGGCCCGCGCTATCCTGTCTCATGCCGGAACGGCATGGACGCCGAGGCACCCGGGCGGGTCACTGCGATCGACGCCGCGCGGCAAGCAAAGACCAGGGCATCCCGAAGGATGAGCCCCTCGGCCAGCGCCACCGCCAACGCGCCATTGAAGCAATCACCTGCGGCCACGGTATCCAGCGCGACAACCTGTGGCGCAGGCACGAGGCCTTCGCCGTCCGCACCGGCATGGACGACACCCTGCGCGCCCAGCTTGACCACGGCGTGGCGCGCACCGCGCTCCACCAGCCATCGCGCTGCGGCAAGCGCCGAGCGGTGGTCGGTCACGGCAATGCCGGTCAGCAGTCCAGCCTCGGACTCGTTGGGCGTGATCACATCGGCGGCGGCGATCAGCGCTGGATCATAGCCTGCCGCGGGTGCGGGATCGCACACAACAAGCGCACCAGACGCACGCGCCACTTGAATCGCTGCATGAGCAGCTTCAGGTGGCGTCTCGTTCTGCAAAAGCAATATTCTTGAATGACTTAGAACGGTGCGGTGAATCGCGATGTCAGCGGCCGAAAGCGCCGCATTCGCGCCAGGCGACACCGTGATCATGTTCTGCCCGTCGGCCCCAACCGTGATCAGCGCGACCCCGGTCGCCACGCCGGCGACGCTCCTGATGCTGTGCAGATCGAGGCTCTCGGCCTGCAGGGCCTGGCGCGCAGCCTCGCCAAAGGCATCCGCCCCAAGGCAGCCGATCAGGCCGACATGCGCCCCCAGCCGGGTTGCCGCAATGGCCTGATTGGCGCCCTTTCCACCGAGCGACAGCAAGGCATCCCCACCGCTGACCGTCTCGCCCGGCTTCGGCAGAGACACCACACGCACCGCGACATCCATGTTGATCGAACCGACGACCGCGATCCGGGATCGCGTCATGGGGCGGCCGGTTCGGACCTTCCGCCGGAGGCTGGAGCCGCCTGCTCGGCTTTCCATGCCCGCTCCATGGATTTGTAGCGCATGATGCCGACGGGCAGGCTCGCGAGATACAGGATAACAAGTCCCGCCAGCGTCTCGAATGTATGGGAGATCAGCAGACCGGCCAGCAGCACGGCTCCGACGAACAGCGGAATGACATAGCTGCGATTGATCGTCTGTCCGAGCTTCTTGGACGACACCGTCGGGATGGTGCTGATCGTGAAAAAGGCGATCAGCAGCGTGAACAGCAGCACAAGCGTCGGGAGCCCGGTGAAGGTAGGCAGCAGGCCCGCGAGGCTGATGTAAAGGGGCAGCAGCACGCAGGCCGCGCCCATCGGCGCTGGCATGCCAACGAAGAATCCCTTCTTCCATTCCGGCCGCGTCGGGTCATCCAGCATCACGTTGAACCGGGCGAGACGCAGCACCATGGCGATCGCGAAGACAAGGCAGACAAGCCAACCCAGTGATTTCAGATCCTTGAGAATCCAGAAATACAGCACCAGTGCCGGAACGCAGCCGAAGTTGACGAAATCCGCCAGCGAATCCAGTTCGGCACCAAAACGCGATGTGCCCTTGAGGTAGCGCGCGAGATTTCCGTCGATGCCATCCAGCAGGGCGGCAAACAGAATGGCATAGACCGCGCTTTCCAGACGCCCCTCGATGGCGAGCCTGATCGCCGTCAACCCCAGGCAAAGCGCCAGGAGCGTGATCAGGTTGGGGATGAGCACGCGCAGCGGAATCGGCTGGAACCGCCGCTTCTTCGGCTCATCGGGGTCCGGCTGGAAGGGCGGAAAAAGTTCGGTGATCGGATCGCTCATGAAACAAGTCTAGCGCGGCAAAGCCCGTCCGTCATCCTACCTTGCGGAGCCGTCATCCAACTTTAAACGTGCGCGGTGCTTCTTTCGATGCGACATCGGCGAGGATCGTTTCGCCCGCCAGCGATGTCTGCCCGACGCCGACAAGCGGCTTGACCCCCTCGGGCATATAGACATCGACGCGTGACCCGAAGCGGATCAGGCCAAAGCGCTCGCCAGACTGGATCGCCACGCCCTCTTTCGCATTGTCAAACGGCACGATCCGGCGCGCCAGAAGCCCGGCGATCTGAACGATGCCGAAGCGACCCTTGTCCGTATCGATGACGATGCTGTTGCGCTCGTTGTCTTCGCTCGCCTTGTCCAGATCGGCGCTGAGGAACAGGCCGGGCTTGTAGGCCACCTTGCTGATCCGCCCGGAAACGGGTGCGCGGTTCACATGACAATCAAAGACCGACATGAAGATGGTGACGCGCGGCAATGGTTTTTCGCCCAGATCGAGCTCGGGCGGCGGCACAAAGTATCCCACCATGTCCACCCGGCCATCGGCAGGCGAGATCACAAGCCCGTCGCGTGCCGCCGTCACCCGAGGCGGATCACGGAAGAAATACGTGCACCAGATCGTCATGATCCAGCCGATCCAGCCCAGGGGCGCCCACAACCAGCCCAGGATCAGGGCGGCCACGGCAAACAGCGCGATAAACAGATACCCCTCGGGATGGATGGGCACGAGCTGCTTGCGGATGGATGTGACAACGGACATGGGAACTGATCTCTTCTCGCGTTCGGATCAGTCTGATAGCCGAACAGGCCGCAGCTTGGAAGCCACGGCCTGCCAGAGATTGCGGTCCCGAATGTCCGATCAGATGAAGGCGAACCACTCAGCCGATGCGTTTTGCGCACTCACGCCGTAAAGCGTGATCAACTGCCCCCCGGCAAATTCGATCTGCGTCGAGTTGCCGTCCTGATAGATCGCGGCGACCTCCAGGAGCGCTTCATAGCTGTTGGCGAGATCGCTGCTGATCACCAGGAAATCATCACCAGCGGTGAAATCTGTGATGAAGTCATGGCCCGACTTGCTGTTGAACATGAATTTGTCACGGCCAACGCCGCCGGTGAGAATATCGAAACCCGCTCCGGCGTCGATCGTCTGGTTGCCGGCACCGAAGATCATCGTATCGTCGCCGTCGGTTCCAGTGCGGAAATCGCTGCGTCCCTGGGCAACCGTCGTCCTGGCGAGAGCTTCAAACTTGAACATCTCGGCAGAGATTTTTTCCTTGTCGAACTGCGGCAGGATCAGCATTTCCCGGCCATTGTCGAACTCCATGATCGTCGTCGCGCCGTCCTGATAGACCGTCGCGTGCTGCATCATCTGATCGAAGTTCTCGAAGAAATCGCTGCGGATGACAATGGTGTCGCGACCGATATCGAAGTCCGTGACATACTGGCGGCCTGACTCCAGCCCAAAGCTGTACACATCCGCAGCGTCTTCGATCGTCTCCTGCGCGAACAGACGCACGTTGTCGAGTGACACACCGTATCCATCGGCGGATCCAGTGCCCGAGAATGTCAGGCGGTTCATATCGGCACCTGCATGACCTTCGAGCACGAAGGAAAACTCCTGCATTGACGTCCCTGTAGGCGTCACCGTCCCGATCTTCTGGCCATCCCAGAAGACATCCATGCTGTTGCCGGTGCGGGAAGACGCCGCACTGAAGGTCAGGGTGTAGAAGCGGCCCGCTTCCACG
>JANMFA010000038.1:0-5784 GCA_031377545.1 Hyphomicrobiales bacterium
ACATCGGCGACGTACCGCTCAAGCTCTACACCCTGTACGCCCCGCCGAATCACCGTGACGGCATCGTTCATGAGACGCGTGCCGATGCCGACAAGGATGATGAAAAGTTCGACGGCAAAACGACCGAGTGCCGGATTCCGCTGACGGGAAAGGACACCAGCGAGAGAATTCCGATATCGCTGCGGCCTTGGCTGTCCCTGCGCTTTGCGACCCCTTCGACTGCGGGAACTTGAGGTCATGACGGCAATCGCGCCTGCCGCCATCGGCATCCCCACGCCAAAATCCGACGCGTCGCGCAAGCTGCGCCTTGGCGCACTCACGGCGATGGTCATCGGCTCAATGGTGGGTTCCGGCGTGTTCAGCCTGCCACAGAACATGGCGTCCGGCGCGGGTCCGCTGGCGATCCTGATTGGGTGGGGAATTACTGGTATTGGCATACTGGCGTTGGCATTGGTCTACCAGGGCCTGTCCCGGCGAAAACCTGACCTGAACGCCGGGCCTTATGCCTATGCCAAGGCGGGCTTCGGCCCGTTCATCGGCTTCAACAGCGCCTGGGGTTACTGGATTTCAGCCTGGGTCGGCAATGTGTCGTACCTTGTCGTCATGTTCAGCGCGCTGTCGTATTTCCTTCCTGCGTTCGGTGAGGGCAATACCTGGCAGGCGGTCCTTGGTGCATCAGTCGTGCTCTGGCTGATCCATGCACTGGTGCTTTCAGGCGTCCAACAGGCCGCGTTCATCAACATGCTGGCGACCGTCGCCAAGATTGCTCCCATCATCCTGTTCATCGGCATCGTGGCCGTTGCGTTCAAGATCGATCTGTTCTCCCTCGATTTTACCGGCACACAGAACACCAGTCTCAGCTCGATCATGGCGCAGGTGAAAAGCACCATGCTGGTAACGCTCTGGGTGTTCATCGGCATCGAGGGGGCAAGTGTCTATTCGTCCCGCGCGGCGCGCCGTCAAGACATCGGGGCCGCGACGATGCTGGGCTTCGCAGCTTGCCTTGCGATGTATGCGCTCGTGTCGCTGCTGTCGCTTGGCATCCTCAACCAGCCTGAACTCGCCGCGATGAAAAACCCTTCGATGGCTGGCGTCCTTGCAAAGGTCGTGGGGCCTTGGGGTGCCATTGTCATCAATGTGGCGCTTGTCGTTTCGGTGCTTGGCGCCTTTCTGAGCTGGACGCTTCTCGCGGCTGAAGTGCCCTATGTTGCGGCAAAAGACGGGACGATGCCGCGCTTTTTCGCGGGCGAGAACGCAAACGGCGCGCCGGCAACCTCGCTCTGGGTCACCAACGGGCTGGTGCAGGCATTCCTGATCATCACCTACTTCGCCACCAGCACCTATCAGGCGCTGTTCTCGATCGCATCTGTCGCAATCCTCGTGCCCTACGTCTTCTCAGGCGCCTATGCCGCCAGGATTGCGTTGGGGAGAGACGGCTATGCGGAGGCTGAAAGCATTTCGCGCGATCTCACCGCCGGGTCTGTGGCAACGCTCTACGGCATCTGGCTGGTTTACGCGGCTGACCCGAAATACCTCTTCATGGCAGCGATGCTCTATGTGCCCGGCATTGCCTTTTACGCAATCGCGAGGCGCGAAACGGGCGAAAAGACATTCTCTGTGGGTGAAGCCCTTCTCGCTTTGGCGCTCGTCATCGCCGCTGGTGTCGCTGCCTATCTGCTCTGGACTGGTGCCATCAGCCCTCTGGCGGGTAGCACTACCGCGGTATCGCCATGATCATCCAGCCAGGTGTCCATTCCGAAATCGGCCGTCTGTGCGAGGTGATGGTCCACAGGCCCGATCTCAGTTTGCAAAGGCTGACGCCAGACAATTGCAAGGCGCTGCTCTTTGATGATGTGCTCTGGGTCAAGAAGGCCCGGCAGGAACACGACGCTTTTGTCGATGCGCTGCGCGAGCGTGCCATCACTGTACTCGACTTTGGCACGATGCTGGCTGAGACGCTTGCCCGTCCTGATGCGCGCGAGTGGTTGCTCGACTACCGCATCGATGCCGCTGCGGTCGGCGCTGATATGGCGAGTGAACTGCGGGCTTGGCTCAACGAGATGCCCGCATCCGAGCTTGGCCGCTTCATGATCGGCGGCATCGCGCGTGCGGAATTGCCCTTTGCACCGACAGGCCTTGGCGGCCAGACCATGGAGCCGCAGGATTTTATCCTGCCGCCGCTGCCCAACCAGCTGTTCACCCGCGATACGTCCTGCTGGGTCTATGGCGGCGTGTCGATCAACCCGATGTACTGGCCCGCACGGCGTCCAGAGGCGGCCAATGTTGCCGCCGTCTACAAGTTTCATCCGCGGTTTTCGGAAGCCACATTTGAAACGTGGAACGACATTGCCGACGCAGCACCGGGCATCGAGACGCTGGAAGGTGGTGATGTCATGCCGCTGGCTGATGGCATCGTACTGGTCGGTATGGGCGAGCGCACGACACCGCAGGCTGTGTATGCCCTTGCCGGACGACTGTTCGCAAAGTCGGCTGCCACGAGGGTCATTGCGGCGCTGATGCCGCGGGATCGGTCTTTCATGCATCTCGACACAATCTTCACCTTCGTTGACCGCGATCTGGTGACATCGTTCCCCCCCGTGGTTGATCGCATCCGCACTTTTTCACTGCGGCCCGGAAAAACAACAGGCGCGCTCGATATCACGCCCGAGAAGGAAGCCTTTCTGACCGTGATCCAGCAGGCGCTTGGCATCGAGAAGCTGCGCGTGATCGCCACGGGCGGCGATGCCTATGAGGCGGAACGCGAGCAATGGGACGACGGCAATAATCTGCTTGCCATCGAGCCCGGCGCCGTCATCGCCTATGACCGCAACGTTTACACCAACACGCTGCTGCGCAAGGCGGGCGTCGAGGTCATCACCATCAGCGGTTCCGAACTGGGGCGCGGGCGCGGCGGCAGCCATTGCATGTCCTGTCCCATCCGTCGCGATCCGTTGTGATGCAATCCGAAGGAACAGCACCATGCCGATGAACCTGCGCGGACGCAGCATCCTGACCCTTGAGGAACTATCACCGACGGAAATCCGCTTCCTGCTCCAGCTAGCCGCTGACCTGAAGGCGGCGAAGCGCGTGGGCACGGAACAGCCGCAATTGCTCAAGAAAAACATCGCGCTCATCTTCGAGAAGGACTCGACCCGGACCCGCACAGGCTTCGAAGTTGCCGCCTTTGATCAGGGCGCGCATGTTACTTATCTCGGGCCCGCCGGCAGCCATATCGGCCACAAGGAGAGCATGAAGGACACGGCCCGCGTGCTGGGCCGCATGTATGACGCAATCGAGTATCGCGGTTTTGGACAGAGCATAGCGGATGAGCTCGCCAAATACGCCGGAGTGCCGGTTTACAACGGGCTGACCAACGAGGCGCATCCCACGCAGGTGCTTGCCGACTTCATGACCATGCGCGAATTCACCCACAAGCACCTGTCGGATTGCACGCTGGCGTTCCTTGGCGACGGCCGGGACAATGTCGCCCACACACTGGCGATCGGCGCGGCAAAGGTCGGCATCAACATGCGCATTGCCGCCCCCCGCAGCCTGTGGCCGGACGATGCGTTTGTTGCGGAGGTCAATGCGCAAGGCAAGCTGACCGGCGGCAACCTGACAGTAACGGAAAATGTCTACGACGCCGTGAAGGGGTCCGACTTCATTTACACCGACGTCTGGCTGTCGATGGGTGAGGACGAGAGCGCCTGGAAAAAACGCATCGACGCCCTGACGCCATACCGTGTCACGCGCGACGTCATGGCTGCCAGCGGCAACGCCTATGTCAAGTTCATGCATTGCCTTCCTGCTTTCCACAATGCGGACACCGAGGTTGGCGCCGACATCAAGACGCGCTTTGGCATCGACTGCATGGAGGTTACCGAGGAGGTGTTCGAGTCCGCAGCCTCCATCGTCTTCGATCAGGCAGAAAACCGGATGCACACCATCAAGGCGATCCTCGTCGCCACGATTGGAGGATGACAGCGATGCGGATCGTCGTGGCCCTTGGCGGGAACGCCCTTCTGAAACGCGGCGAGCCCAAGACGGCGGAGCAACAGCGGGTCAATGTCCGGCACGCAGCCAAATCACTTGCCGAGTTGATCGGGGCCGGACACCAGATCATCGTCACCCATGGCAACGGTCCGCAAGTCGGCCTGCTGGCGCTGCAGGCGGCCGCCGGACCTCCCGATGGGGTCCACCCGCTGGACCTTCTCGGCGCACAGACCGAAGGCATGATCGGCTATCTGATCGAGCAGGAGCTGGGCAATCTTCTGCCGGACAGCGCCATGATCGCAACATTGCTGACGCAGGTTCGCGTGGACGCCAAAGATCCGGCCTTCCGCAACCCCACCAAGCCTATCGGGCCAAGTGTCGATGAACTCACGGCAAAGCACACAACGGCGCAACGCGGCTGGACGTTTGCGCCGGAAGGCGCGGGATGGCGCCGGGTGGTTCCTTCCCCCGCGCCGCTGGAAATCTTCGAGCTTCGCGTCATCGCCATGCTCGTCGAGCGCGGAGTCGTCGTGATCTGCACGGGTGGTGGCGGCATTCCGGTCGTGGCACGGAGTGACGGCAGTCTGATCGGCGTGGAGGCCGTCATCGACAAGGATCGCGCCAGTGGCCTTCTTGCGGAGCAATTGAAGGCGGATTTGCTGCTTCTGCTCACCGATGTTGACGCGGTCTATGTGGATTTTGGTGAACCCGACGCTCGCGGGATCGCCCGTATTGGAGCGGAGACGCTCAATCCGGACGACTTTGCCAATGGCTCAATGGGACCGAAGATCGAGGCAGCGACAGTGTTTGCTGCATCGCAGGGCCGGACGGCAGGCATCGGCCGCCTTGAGGACGCCATGGCGATTATCGCAGGCGAGGCCGGCACGACCGTTGTCAACGGCGACGATCCCGCGAGCTTTCGCACATCCGCACCCAAGGCGCCGCTGATCGGCTCAAACGATTTGAAAGGACGATCCCATGCCTCGAAAGCCAGCACAGCGTGACTCCAGTGGGGCCATGGGCTTCCTGAAGGATATCCGCGCGTTCGTCCTGTGCTGCGTAACGACGCTAATACTCTTAGCACTCTGGTCCGTTCAGGCCCAGGCCCAGATCAAATGGTTCGCACCCTACATCATCGGTGCAGTTCCTCAGCCACTCATGATGACGCTCGAGAAACCGAAGTGACGGCGGCGGCACACCTTCATCACACAGTATGGCCAGAATTTCGAGGCCGCCTGCTGGAAATGAAACGACTGCCAATCATCGGTTGCGCAGGGAACTTACTCGAAGCCCATGCGTTCTTCCGCTGTCCAGCCTCAGTCCTGGATCCAGGAAATTGTCCCGGATTGGACCGGCAACCCAGCGAAAACAGAGACGGAGCGCGACATGAGCAAGGCACAGAAACGCGGCAACCGTGAACTCAAGAAACCGAAATCGATCAAGAAGGTCGAACTGGCAGCGGTCTCGCCATCCCTGATCAAGACAGCAATCACATCCTCCGAGCAGCCAAAAAAGAAACGTTGAGGCCACAATGGTGATCCGGACCAGCGACATGACAGTCACGTTCCGACATCCCTTCTCAATGCCGTCGGTCGAAGGCCGCCAGCCTGCAGGCACATATCGGATTGTGACGGATGACGAAGACGTTGCCGTCATTCCATTTGCGATCACCAGGAGGGTTGCAACACACCTTCACACGCCAGCCCTTTCCCTAGTGCCCACCGTCCGCAACATTTTCACCATCACCACCACAGAGCTTTCAACCGCGATTGAAGAGGACCGTCAGCGCGA
>JANMFA010000070.1:0-10993 GCA_031377545.1 Hyphomicrobiales bacterium
GGAATGCGTATTGATCATCCCGCAGCTTCGCCCTAAGGCGACGCGGGTGGGCTGACTTGGCACCCTCCCGCAAGGAGCTGCCAATGAGCGATGCCCGTGACCGTGTGATTGTCGCGCTCGACGTTTCTTCCATCCGCGATGCCGAAGTGATGGTCGAACGGCTTGGCGAAACCGTCAGCTTCTACAAGATCGGCATGGAGCTCGCCTACATCGGCGGCATTCCCTTTGGGGAGCGCCTGATCAGGTCGGGCAAGAAGGTCTTCTTTGACCTCAAGCTGCATGACATCCCCAATACAGTCGAGCGCGCCACGGCGCAGATCGCCGGAACAGGTGCGACCTTCATGACGGTCCACGCCTATCCCCAGACCATGGGCGCGGCCGCGCTGGGCGCGAAAGGCTCGGAACTCGGCATCCTCGGCGTCAGCGTGCTCACCTCCATGAGCGAGGATGACGCGGCCCGCGCCGGTTATGGCATGGGCATCGCTGATCTCGTCCGCCGCCGGGCGCGACAGGCGCAGGAGAACCATGCGGCAGGTCTCGTGTGTTCTCCACTGGAGATCGGGCTGGTCCGCGAGACCGTGGGCCATGCGCTCAGGATCGTTTCGCCGGGCGTGCGCCCCGCCGGGTCATCGTCCGGCGACCAGAAGCGCGTGATGACGCCGGGCGATGCGATCCGGGCCGGTGCGGATCATCTCGTGGTCGGCAGGCCGATCACGCAAGCGGCAGATCCTGCGGCAGCGGCGCAGGCCGTGATTGCGGAAGTGATTGCAGCGCTCTGATCAGCCCCTCCACGTCGGCGTCGGGGCCAGCTGCTTGTAGAAGAACGTCGCGGCCTCGGGCCTCCCATCCGTCGTGTAGGCATAGCTCGGAATCGAACCGATCGCCGTCCAGCCGCAGCGCCGGTAGAGCCGGTCGCCCGCGCTGCCCTCGCCGGTATCCAGGACCAGCATGGTTTTGCCGACCGAAAGTGCAGCCGCCTCGACCGCGGCCAGCAACATCGCACCAATGCCCCGACGCCTTTGCGAGGAATGCACCAGCATCTTGGAGACATCGGCCCGGAACGGTTGATTGGGCTGCGGTGCGAACACGCACATCACAGTGCCGACGGTTGCGCCATCCCGTTCCGCCACCATCCAGAGACGGTCCCCGGCGGCCAGACCTGAAATCTGCCTCTTCCAGTAGGTTTCAGCCTCTTCCGGTGTGAACCCCGCCATGAAATTGACGGATGCGCCATGCGCGACCGCATCCACCAGAAGCGCGGACAAGGCGGGAAGCTTGCGGTTGGCCTCTGCGGCATCAATGGGGCGGATCGTGATACTCATCGGCTGCCTCGGGACAGGATAACGGCGTAGCGGACATCGACGCCGGTTTGATTGTGGAAACTGATGGGCTGGTCCAGTCGCATCTGCAGGCAGTCGCCAGCGCCCAGAACATGAGCAGTGTCATCAACGCTCAGGGTGAGATGCCCGTCAAACACCCAGACCATCTGCGTGAGATGCAATGGAACGGCATTGTCGTGGGTCACTTGTGCGCCGGGCGGCAAGGTCACATCCACCACATCAATCGGCGACGAAACGGGAGAGACATTGCGGCGCAGGTAGCCTGTCGCAGGGTCACGCCAGACGGGGCGCGCAGCCGCCCGCACCAGCATGCCGTCATCATCGTCGCTGCGGAAGAGTTGCGACAGCGTCACGCCAAGCGCATTTGAAAGTCTGGCGAGCAAAACAGCCGTCGGGCTGACATCGCCACGCTCGATCTTCGAGATCATCGCACGCGAAACACCGGATTTTTCAGCCAGACCGTCAATGGTAAAGCCGCCAGCCTGCCGCAGCGCCTTGACGCGCGACGCAATCCTGCCATCGAGATCGTCGGGCCGTGCCCCAGTCGCCTCTTGATTTTTTTCCACGATCAGAGAATAATTTCTATTATAGTAGAGTCAAGGTCATGTCCGACGAAGAAACGCCCCTCCCGCCCGATCACAACGGCGGACCACCGCTGGAAGATCCCCCGGAGCATGTTCCGGAATGGGAGGACGGCGACCCCAATATCTATTTCCAGTGGAAAGCCGCGCTGAAGCGCGCTCGCAAATCCGCACCCCATGACATCGTGATGTTCCGCCTGTCACGCGCGGAAGCCGCAAGTGTGGACTACGAAACCTATGTCACGGAATTGCTGGAGCGCGGCAACCGCTTGCAGGCAGGCGACAATCTCGAAAGATTGCGCAACCGCTGGAAGCAGCGTCCGGTCGTCAAGGTGAAGCCACTGTAGCCGGCACGTTGACCGGAGGCCCCGCTCCCCTTACCTCCTGTGGCAACACGAAAGAGCATGACTGATGCGTTGCCCCTTCTGCGGCTCCCTCGAAACACAGGTGAAGGACAGCCGTCCCGCGGATGACCACACCACAATCCGCCGCCGTCGCGTCTGCGATGCCTGCGGCGGGCGTTTCACCACGTTTGAACGGGTGCAGCTGCGCGAACTCACCGTCGTCAAGCGCTCGGGACGCCGCGTCCCCTTCGAGCGGGACAAGCTGGCACGCTCCGTTTCCGTCGCCTTGCGCAAGCGCGATGTGTCGCCCGAGCGCGTGGAGCGCCTGATCAATGGCATCGTCAGCCAGCTCGAAAGCATGGGCGAAACCGAGGTTTCCTCCGAGCAGGTGGGCGAGACCATCATGGGCGCCCTCAAGAACCTCGATCACGTGGCCTATGTGCGCTTTGCCTCGGTTTACAAGAACTTCAACGAAGCCAGCGATTTCGGCACGATCGTCAACGAACTCAAGGACAAGGACGAGGGGAAGAAGTAGAACGCAGGCCAGCCCTGCGGGCCTGCAGCCTTGCCTCACGGCAACCTTGCCCCTAAATGGCCGCTCACTTGCACAACTTTGCACTCTCTTGCCTGCGCTCTTTGAAAGACCCTATCCATGGCCACACCCAGCCGAACACTAACAGCGCAGACGCCGTTGCCCGGCGTGCGCATTCTGGTGGTGGAAGGCCGCTTCTACGATCATATCAACGATGAACTGGTGGCAGGTGCGCGGGAAGCCGTGGAAGCCGTGGGCGGGTCCGTGGATGTCATCACTGTGCCTGGTGCCCTCGAAATCCCCGCTGCGATCTGCATCGCCATGGATGGCGCAGAAGCGGCCGGAACGCCTTATGACGGCGCGGTGGCGCTGGGCTGCGTGGTGCGCGGCGAGACCTACCACTTCGAGGTGGTCGCCGGAGAAAGCTCCCGCGCGCTCATGGACATGACCGTGGCCTACAAGCTCGCCCTGGGCAACGGCATCCTCACGGTTGAAAACGAGGAGCAGGCCGTGGCCCGCGCCTACCGCAATCGGATGAACAAGGGCGGCGATGCCGCCAATGCGGCGCTGGCGCTGATCCGCCTGAAGCGCAGCTACGGAGAAGCGGCGTGAACGACATCGCTCCAAAGCCGCCCAAACGCCCCCATGTCGGTCTCGGTGAGCGCCGCTCCGCCGCGCGCCTTGCCGCAGTGCAGGCGCTTTACCAGATGGACCTGACGGGCAAGGGTCTCGACCTGATCATCAATGAGTTCGAGCGCCACTGGATGGGCAAGGAGATCGAGGACGATCTCTACAAGCCGGCCGATTCCACGCTTTTCCGCCTGATCGTGCAGGGCGTGCTTGACCGCCAGAAGCGCATTGATCCCACGATCGACGAATTGCTGACCAAGGGCTGGCCGCTCAAGCGCATCGAGAACGTCATGCGCGCCATCCTGCGCGCCGGGGCCTGGGAACTGATGATGACCCCCGAGGTGCCCGTGAAGGTCGTGATCTCGGAATACGTCGATATCGCCCGCGCCTTCTTCGAGAAGGAGGAGACGTCGATGGTCAATGCCGTGCTCGACCGTCTCGCCCGGGAAGCAAGGCAGGGAGAGTTGCCGGAGAAGGGCGGCGCCTGATGGCGTCCGAATTCGACATCATTGCCCGCCATTTCGCGCCCATCGCGGGTGTCGGCGGATTGCAACTGCTGGATGACGCTGCGCTGATCCAGTCGCCAGCCGGGCAAGACCTCGTCATCACCACGGATGCCATCGTCGCCGGGGTGCATTTCTTCACGGATGATCCGGCGGATACAATTGCCCGGAAGGCGCTCGGTGTGAACCTCTCGGACCTCGCAGCCAAGGGTGCTGAGCCCCTGGGCTTCGTGCTGAGCCTGATCCTGCCAAAACAGACGCATGACGGGTGGATTGCGGCTTTCGCCAGCGGGCTTCATTCGGTGTCCGGACAAAGCGGCTGTCCGCTTCTGGGTGGGGACACCGTCATCGCAACGGGCCCGCTGACGCTCTCCATCACCGCCTTCGGCTCCGTTCCATCAGGAACCATGGTGAAGCGCGGCAACGCACAGCCCGGTGACAGGCTGTTCGTCTCCGGCACCATCGGCGATGCCGCCATCGGCCTGAAGGCGAGGCTTGAGGCGCAGTCGGGCAGCAACTGGCCGCTGGCGGAAGACCACCTCGCCTTCCTCAACGAACGTTATCTGGTTCCTCGTCCCCGCAATGCCATCGCGGCCGCTTTGCGGGAAAACGCCCATGCCGCCATGGATGTTTCAGACGGCTTCGTGGGTGATCTGACCAAGATGGTCGGTCTTGCAGGGCTGGGGGCTGATATCGATCTCGATGAAGTGCCGCATTCTGTTGGCGCGCGTGCGGCAATGCGCCTGATTCCCGCCTTGCACGCAACGGCGCTGACCGGCGGTGACGACTACGAGGTTCTGGCCGCTGTTCCCGCCGAAAAGGCCAAGGCCTTTCTTGCTGATTGCCTGACCGTTGGCGTGCAGGTGACCGAGGTCGGTCGGGTGCTGGGCAAAGGCGCCCCCATCCGCTTTCTCGAAGCAGACGGAGCGGTGAGAACCTTCGCCCAGGGCTCCTATGTCCACGGCGCGAACTGACAGGGCAAAAAATTCTGGTGGTTTGATTGCCCGCATCCCGCTACTGCAACCGCCAACTCCCTCTTTTTGATCCGGAACCATCATGGGCTTCAAATGCGGTATCGTCGGCCTGCCGAATGTCGGCAAGTCGACCCTCTTCAACGCTCTGACGCAGACAGCGGCGGCACAGGCCGCGAACTATCCGTTCTGCACCATCGAGCCCAACGTAGGCGATGTGGCAGTGCCGGATGAGCGGCTGGACAAGCTTTCCGCCATCGCCGGCTCGGCGCAGATCATTCCAACGCGACTGACCTTCGTCGATATCGCGGGCCTCGTGCGCGGTGCATCCAAGGGCGAGGGCCTGGGCAACCAGTTCCTCGGCAATATCCGCGAATGCGACGCCATCGCCCATGTCGTGCGCTGCTTCGAGGATGGCGACATCACCCACGTGGAGGGCAAGATCGATCCGCTGTCGGACATCGACACCATCGACACCGAATTGATGCTGGCCGATCTCGACAGCCTCGAGAAGCGGGTGGTCAACCTGGAGAAGAAAGCCAAGACCGGCGACAAGGAAGCGAAGGAAGCGCTCGATCTCGTCAACCGCGCTCTCCCCTTGCTGCGCGATGGCAAGCCCGCCCGCATGGTCAAGCGCTCACACGACGAGGAAGGCGCATTCCAGGCGCTCCAGCTCATCACCTCGAAGCCGGTGCTTTATGTCTGCAACGTCGAGGAAGCCTCAGCCGACAAGGGCAACGGCTTCTCCGAGCGTGTCTTTGCCCGTGCCAGAACCGACGGTGCCAAGACCGTCGTGGTTTCCGCCAAGATCGAGAGCGAGATCGCCGTGATGGCGCAGGAAGACCAGAAGGATTTTCTCGACGCCGTCGGCCTCACCGAGCCCGGCCTGAACCGGGTGATCCGCGAGGGCTACGAGCTTCTGGGCCTGCTGACCTACTTCACCGTGGGGCCGAAAGAGGCCCGGGCGTGGACAATCACCAAAGGCACCAAGGCTCCTGCTGCGGCGGGCGTGATCCACACGGATTTCGAAAAGGGTTTCATCAGGTCGGAGACCATCGCCTATCCCGACTACATCGCTTTCAAGGGTGAGGCTGGTGCGCGCGAAGCCGGCAAGTTCCGTCTTGAGGGTAAAGAGTATCTTGTCGCTGACGGCGATGTGATGCATTTCCGGTTCAATACGTGAGGAGACGTCTCCCATGCTGGACACCATCAGTGACCTGATCGCCGGTATCGTCGAACTGACAGCGCGCGGCGTTTACGCCATTGTCCGCATGCTCTTCGGCTGGGAAGCATCGCGTGAACGCCCGGCATGGGTGCGCGTCATCGCCATCGGGCTTATCCTTTTGCTGGCGGCAATCCTGTTTTCCGTGCTTTTCACTGTTTTCATCACCGCATTCTATGTTCTGCTCGCGATTGTGGCGATTGGTGCGGTTCTGGCGTTCTTTGCCGCGAGTTGATGTCGCTCGCTTGCCAGCGATTCAAATGATGCCCAGCCAGTTGCCAAATCAATTATGACCAAATATTATGGTCATAATTTCCGGATGAAGGACATCGCAATGCGCACCGTCAGCGTTGCACAAGCAAAGGCCCAGCTTCCGTCACTTCTGCAAGCAGCCGAGGCGGGTGAGCAGATCGTCATCACGCGCCATGGCAAAGCTATTGTCGAATTGAAAGCGGTGGAGCGTGTTGTCGATCCTGCCGACCCGCATGGTCTGAAATGGCTGGCGGAACGGCGGTTGAAGCGAACGCCAATGCTTCAGTCCGCAGCGGACCTCATCCGCGAGATGCGTGAAGCGGACGATCATTGACATGCTGTGTGACGCAAGCGTCCTGGTACCGCTGTTCGTGACTGAACAATCATCTTCCGCAGTCATTGCGATGATCGCTGACGAAGGACCGCCGGTGGTCAGCGACTTTGCGATAGGAGAGGTATGTTCGGCAATCTCGATCCGCCTTCGCCGAAGAGAGATCCAAAAGCCGGAGGCGGATGAAGTGCTGTCTGATCTCGACCTGTGGGCTGAGAACATTGCCCGTCGCGTTACTACGGAAGTGGACGATGTCGCCCGTGCGACACGGTTGGTCAAGCGGTTCGAACTGGGGCTCAGGATGCCGGATGCCCTCATTCTGGCGATTGCCCAGCGGCTTAGCATGGCCATTGCAACACAAGACCGACGACAAGCCGCCGCTGCGGAAGCGCTGGGTCTGCGACTGATTCAACCACAACTTTCGTAAACCATGCCCTCTCTCCACTTCGAAGATTTCCCCCCCGGTTCTGCCACGCCCTACGGCCCTCTCACGGTCGAGCGCGAACCCATGCTCGCCTTCGCGCGGGAGTTCGATGCGCAGCCCATGCACATCGACGAGAAGGCCGCGAAGGCCACCATGGTCGGCGAATTGATCGCATCGGGGTGGTACACGGCCGCGCTGAACATGCGGATGATCGCCGATGACTTCATCCTGGATGCCGCCAGCATGGGCTCGCCCGGCGTATCCGAGCTGAAGTGGCTGAAGCCTGTGAAAGCGGGCGATGTGCTGCGCGGCATCCGCCATATCGTGGACCGGCGGCCCTCGCTGACCATACCCGACCGCGGCTTCGTCAATTTCCGGTTCGAGCTGTTCAACCAGCGGGATGAGGCGGTGTTTGAACAGACCAATCTGATCATGATTGGGCGGCACGGCACGGAAGCGCTGTCGGATTCCGCCGCAAAACCATTCTCAATCAAGCCGCCCGTATTGCCTGAGTTCGTTGACAGGGATTTCGACACGATCCCCTTCTTCGAGGATCTGACGGTCGGCGATAGGCTCGATCTGGGTGCCGTCATCTTCACACAAGCCGATATCATCCGCTTCGGACAGGATTTCGATCCACAATCCTTCCACGTCGATCCGGTCGCGGCAAAAGCCTCGAATTTCGGTGGTCTCATCGCATCAGGCTGGCACACGGGTGCCAACTGGATGGGCCAGATGGTGCGCAACCGCACATCAGCCGCGATGAATGCCATGATGCGGGGCGAGCGGCCCGCGCGGCTTGGGCCATCCCCCGGTTTCCAGCACCTGCGGTGGATCAAGCCGGTCTATGCGGGCGACACGATCCGCTACACCTCCGGCATCTACGAGACGCGGGTTTCCGCCTCGCGTCCCGAATGGGGCATCGTGCGACACTACAACACCGGCGTGAACCAGAACGGCCAGACCGTGTTTTCGTTCATTGGCTCGGTCTTCTGGGAGAGGCGTCCGCAACCATGAAATTCGAAGGCACCAAGGCCTATGTGGCCGGCGACGATCTCAAGATCGCGGTCAATGCCGCCATCGCGTTGGAACGCCCGCTCCTCGTCAAGGGCGAGCCCGGCACCGGCAAGACGGTACTGGCCGAGGAGATTGCCAGGGCGCTCGACGCGCCGTTGCTGCAATGGCACGTCAAGTCCACGACCAAGGCCGCACAGGGGCTCTACGAATACGACGCGGTATCGCGGCTGCGTGACAGCCAACTCGGCGATCCGAAGGTCTCGGAGATCAGCAACTACATCCGGCGCGGCAAATTGTGGGAGGCTTTCACCGCGCCAGAGCGCCCGGTGCTGCTCATCGACGAGATCGACAAGGCTGACATCGAGTTTCCCAACGATCTCCTGCTGGAACTCGACCGCATGGAGTTCCATGTCTATGAAACCGGCGAGACCATCAAGGCGGCGAAGCGCCCGGTGGTCATCATCACCTCCAACAACGAGAAGGAACTGCCGGACGCCTTCCTGCGCCGCTGCTTCTTCCACTACATCCGCTTCCCCGATGGCGAGATGCTGCAGAAGATCATCGACGTGCACTATCCCGGCATCAAGAAGCAGTTGGTGGCGGAGGCGCTGAAAATCTTCTTCGCGGTGCGCGAGGCGCCCGGCCTCAAGAAGAAGCCGTCAACCTCGGAACTGCTCGACTGGCTGAAGCTGCTGGTCTCGGAGGATATCGGCATTGATGTTCTGCGTGAGCGCGACACCCGCAAGCTGATACCGCCGCTGCATGGAGCGTTGCTCAAGAACGAGCAGGATGTGGCCCTGTTCGAGAAGTTGGCATTCCTGAACCAGCGCGAGCGTCGCTGACGTCAGCGCGCCGCAGGCCTGTCCGTGCAGGCCTGCGCGCCAAAGGTCGGCACCGAGCACTTGCTGCAGGCCGAAAGGCTGGTGGCTGCGAGAAGGACGACAAGAATGATGGCTGTGCGGCGCATGGGTGAGAATTCCGTGATTTGGGCGCTTTCTATCACAGCCAATCCCGCGAACCAACCATCTCACGCCCTGCGGCACAATCCCCTCTGTCGTTTTGACGACCCTGATCCTATGTTGGTGCGACAGCAAGGAGCAGTTCCATGGCGAAATCCCCCGCGAACAAGTCCCCCAAGGCGGACCAGGCCTCCCCGCGTGATCGCATCATCGATGCGCTGATGGCTCTGGCCGCAGACATGCGCTGGGACCAGATCACGCTCTCGATGATAGCGGCAAAGGCCGATGTGTCGCTGGCTGACCTGCGCGATCATTATCCCTCCAAGGGTGCCATTCTTGGCGGTTTCTCGAAGCGTATCGACCGGATCGTGCTGGATGGCACCGGCACCGACATGCTGGGCGAACCGGCAAGGGAGCGCGTGCTCGACATCATGATGCGCCGTCTCGATGCGCTCGCTCCCTACAAGCCAGGCCTCAGGGAGATCCGCAGTGCAACGCGTCGAGATCCACTGATGCTCGCCGCACTCAACCAGCTTGCCCTTAATTCCTGGCGCTACATGCTCGCCGCCGCCGATATCGAGACAGAGGACGGGCTTGGCATCCTGCGCATCCAGGGCGCAGCGCTGGTTTTCGTGCGCACGCTCGACACCTGGTTCGAGGACGAGGGCGAGGATCTCGCCCGCACCATGGCGAGGCTGGACAAGGAACTGGGCAACGGCGAGAAGATCATGGGTCGCCTGCAGGATCTGCAACGGCTCGCGGCACCTTTCCGCGGCTTTTTCCGCGCAGCCATGGAACGTCGCTCCAGCAGCCGCAACCCGGATGGCGAAAGCCGTTCGGCATGGTAAGAGACAGCCGTATTTTTCAGGGGTGACTGATGGCTGAGGATTTTTTCTACCGACTTGGGCGCGCGGCTGGCATGGCCAAGCAGGCGATCCAGAAAACCACGGCACAGGAATTTGACGGCATTGCCACGCTGGAAGGCCATGGCAAGATCTCGGTGATCGTGAACGAAAAGCCGGATGGCACAAAAATCGTGCTGCTCAAGGCCAAGGGGGCGGATTCCACAGTGTATGTCGGCTTCGATCACGATCAGCTCGAGGCTTTCAAGACGCAGCTTGCCGAAATACGGATCTGAACAAGGGTGCAAACGCACAGGCCAAGGGATTTTATGCGTCTGCGTCCTACGCAAAACGCCTGATGGGAAACCATATCGCCGCAGTTTTGACCGCTTCTCCTTGGCATTGTGCCATGGGTTGCCTACATTGGTCCCAACGAAACAAGTCAATCCGCCGGATCCTACACACCGGGCGAGACGAGGTCTGACCTGATGAACCCGAATCTGCGCAATTTTGCGCTCTGGACCATCATTTTCCTGCTGGTGCTGGCACTGGTCACCCTGTTCCAGAACCAGGGGACGCGCACGCCTTCGACCGAAATCGCCTACAGCCGCTTTCTGGATGAGGTGGATGCGGGCCGCGTCGAACGTGTTGTGATCTCTGGCAACGAGATCAGCGGCACAATCGCGGGAACCGGCACCTTCACGACCTATGCCCCGCAAGACCCGAAGATCGTCGAGCGCCTGCACGACAAGAAGGTGCAGATCGTTGCACGCTCCCCCAATGCGGATACCCCATGGTATATCTCGCTGCTGGCGAACTGGCTGCCGTTGCTCGTCATCATAGGTCTGTGGATTTTCATGTCCCGGCAGATGCAGAACGGTGCGCGAGGAGCGATGGGCTTTGGCAAGTCGAAGGCCAAGCTGCTGACCGAAGCCCATGGTCGTATCACCTTTGACGATGTCGCAGGCATCGACGAAGCCAAGGAAGATCTGATGGAGATCGTCGAATTTTTGCGTGACCCGCAGAAATTCCAGCGCCTGGGCGG
>JANMFA010000092.1:0-15880 GCA_031377545.1 Hyphomicrobiales bacterium
TCGCCCAGCTGAAATGGGTGCTGCAGGAGTTCTGCAAGGCCTTCTTCGAGGTCCCCAACGTCGAGATGCGCTTCCGCCCCTCGTTTTTCCCTTTCACGGAACCCTCGGTGGAGGTCGAAATCCAGTGCGACCGCTCGGGCCGCGAGATCAAGTTCGGCCAGGGCACGGACTGGATGGAGATTCTTGGCTGCGGCATGGTGCATCCCAATGTACTGCGCAACTGCGGCCTCGATCCGGACGAATACCAGGGCTACGCCTGGGGCATGGGCATCGAGCGCATCGCCATGCTAAAGTATGGCATGGATGATTTGCGGCCGTTCATGGATGCCGATGTGCGCTGGATCCAGCATTACGGGTTCAGACCGCTGGATTTGCCGACGCTGGCTGGAGGATTGAGTTCGTGATCAAGATTTTGGAAATTTGCACCGACTGCAAGCTGACAAGGAGATATTTTTGAAAAGCATATTCGAAACAGAAGCCGAAATAACATTCGCTTCTTTTTCAAAGCACATCAGAACTATTACGGCAGAATCAAATAGTGATTTTGGTGAAGGTAACTGGCAGCTATGTTTTAAGATAAATGGTGAAATAATGAATATCTCTTCTGCTGAAATTAGCAGGACAATTATTATTTTTCATGGAAAATTTGATAATATAGAATATGAAATTGCACAACATTATTCTAGTCTTAGTTATACAGCCTTTGTGATTCCGACACCAAATGCTGGTCACAAGGCACCGGTTGTGAGACTCGTTCCGAAGGATTGAGACTCCGGTAGCACCGTACCCGGATTGCCTAGAATGGCTAAATCGTCTATAACTCCAATATGAAAACCATGACCGCCGCCGACGCCAAGAACTCCTTCGGCAAGTTTCTCGACATGGCGCAGCGCGAGCCCGTGCTGATCACGAAGAATGACCGCCCCGTGGGCGTGTTCCTGTCGCTGGCTGACCTGGAGGATACAATCTGGGGCGAAAGGGCACTGAAGGCCCATGCCGAGGGCTATGCTGGCGTTGAAGCGAGTGAAACACTCATGAAGCGCCTGCTGAATGCTGAGGCTTGATCTTTCGAAGCAAGCTCTCGGCTTCCTGTCTGCACTCCCGGCCAAGCAAGGCCGCCAGATTGCGGAAAAGCTGAAAATCCTTTGCGATGATCCCCAAGGCTTGCCGAGTGAAATGCTTAAGGGCTATGCCCCTTTGCGGCGCGTCAGGGCAGGCGAGTTCCGGATCGTGTTCGCTGTCGACGGCGAACTTCTCAAGGTCCGGCTCATCGGCAAACGCAATGACGATGAAATTTACAAAGCACTGCAGCGCAGCTGGAATGCCTAGCGCGGCAGTGGCTTATTTGGTTGAGATCGAGCGAACAGCATGAAATTCACCCTCTCCTGGTTGAAAGACCACCTTGAAACCGACGCCACGCTCGACACCATCACCGAGACGCTGACGCGCATCGGTCTTGAAGTGGAGGCCGTCACCGATCCCGCTGCCAAGCTGCGCGATTTTACCATCGCTTACGTGATCGAGGCGAAGCAGCATCCCAATGCGGATCGGCTGCGGGTCTGCACCGTCGATACTGGCGCGGGCGAGCCCGTGCAGGTCGTGTGCGGCGCGCCCAATGCGCGGACCGGCATGAAGAGCGTCTTCTCGCCCGCCGGCACCTACATTCCGGGCAAGGACATCACCATCGGCAAGGGCGTGATCCGCGGCGTTGAATCCGCCGGCATGTTGTGCTCGGCGGCGGAACTGCAGCTGTCGGAAGACCATGACGGGATCATTGACCTCCCCGCCGATGCACCGCTTGGTGCTGTCTATGCCGACTGGCTGGGGAATCTGGATCCCGTGATCGAGATCAATCTGACGCCGAACCGCCCGGATTGCACCTCGGTCCACGGCATCGCACGCGATCTTGCTGCAGCGGGCCTGGGCAAGCTCAAGGGCAATGTGGTGAAAGGCATCAAGGGCGGGTTTCCTTGTCCCGTATCCGTGACGCTCGATTTCACGCCCAACCACAAAAACCTGTGCCCTGCCTTCGCGCTGCGGCTCGTCAAGGGCGTGAAAAACGGCCCGTCGCCGGAATGGATGCAGAAGCGGCTCAAGGCTATTGGTCTGCGCCCCATCTCGGCGCTGGTCGATATCACCAACTACATGACCTTTGACCGCGGTCGCCCGCTGCATGTGTTTGATGCGGACAAGGTGAAGGGCAACCTCGTGGTGCGACGCGCCCGCAATGGCGAGGAACTGATGTGCCTCGACGGCAAGACTTACCAGTTTGACGAAGCCATGGTCGTCATCGCCGACGACAATGGCGTGGAATCGCTCGCGGGCATCATGGGCGGCGAGCATTCGGGCTGTGATGAGAACACCAAGAACGTGCTCATCGAATCCGCACTCTGGGACCCGTTCAACATCGCCCAGACCGGTCGCAAGCTCGGCATCATCACCGATGCGCGCTATCGCTTCGAGCGGGGCGTGGACCCGTTGTTCAACAATCCGGGCTGCGATCTGGCGACGCAGTTGGTGATCGATCATTGCGGCGGGACGCCTTCCGACATGATCGTGGCGGGCGAAATTCCTGATACGGACAAGGTGATTGATTTCCCCTATGCCGAGACGAAGCGCCTGACTGGCCTCACAGTGCATCCCGTGGAGCAGAAGTTTATTCTGCAAACGCTTGGGTTCCATGTCTCTGGCACGGGCGACCACGTAAAGGTGTCGCCACCGTCCTGGCGCCCGGACGTTGAGGGCAAGGCTGATCTTGTGGAAGAGGTCATCCGTATCGTCGGGCTCGACAAGGTGAAGCCTGAACCTCTTCCTGCACAGCTTGCGGTCAATGGCCCGGTGCTGACCCTGCTGCAGCGGCGCACCCGCGCTGCAAAGCGCACGCTGGCCGCACGCGGCATGATGGAAGCCGTGACCTGGACCTTCATTTCGGAGAAACAGGCGCTGTTGTTTGGCCGCAGCGAGACCATGCTTCCCGCGCTCAAGCTGTCGAATCCGATTGCGGCGGATCTCTCCGACATGCGACCTTCACTGCTGCCCGGTCTGCTGACCTCCGCCCAGAAGAATGCCGACCGTGGCTTCGGCGACGTGGCGCTGTTCGAGGTCGGCCAGATCTATCAGGGCGATGGCGAGAACGACCAGAAGATCGCCGCCGCCGCCGTGCGCCGCGGCCTGGCAAAGGCAAGCGGACAAGGTCGGCACTGGTCGGCACCTGCTGCCGATGTCGATGTTTTCGACGCCAAGGCGGATGCCGTGGCACTGCTGGCGGGGCTTGGCGTGGCACTGGGCGGATTGCAGGTGGTGCCGGGCGGCCCCGCCTGGCTGCATCCCGGCCGCTCGGCCACGCTGCAGTTTGGCCCGCAAAACCAGATCGGCTGCTTCGGCGAGGTGCATCCGCGCATCCTGAAGGAGCTCGATATCAAGGGTCCAATTGTGGCGATCGAGATCCTTCTCGATGCGATTCCCACTCCCAAGGCCAAGCCGACGAAGATGCGGCCCAAACTGGATATCTCGGCTTTCCAGCCGGTGACGCGCGACTTCGCCTTTATCGTCGACGGCAAGGTGAAGGCGGATGACCTGCTCAAGGTGGCGCGCGGGATCGACAGGGCACTGGTCTCGGATGTGGCGCTGTTCGACGTTTACGAGGGCAAGGGCGTGGAGCCGGGCAAGAAATCGCTCGGCATCGCCGTTACCTTGCAGCCAAAGGAGCGGACACTGACGGATGCGGAGATCGACGCCCTGGCGCAGAAGCTGGTGGCGGAGGCCGCGAAAAAGACCGGAGCGGTGCTGAGGGGCTAGGCAAGATCCCTGTCACAACCATGTCGTGGTTTCGTCCAGCTGCTTTTTGGCGATGCGCGGGACCATGCAGCCGTCTTTCGGGTAGCCCACCACGAGAAGGATCACGGCCTTCTCGTTGTCCGGTCTGCCGCAGATCTGGTTGAGAAACCCCATGGGCGAGGGCGTGTGCGTGAGTGTGGCCAGCCCCGCCTGATGCAGCGCCGCGATCAGAAAACCTGTCGCGATGCCGACGGATTCAGGCACGTAGTAGTGCTTGGTCTTGCGCAATGTGCCGTCATCCTGCTTGTCCTCGCCCCAGCGCTGCGCGAAAATGGCGATCAGCCAGGGGGCCTCGGTCAGGAATGGCTTTTGCCAGTCCGTGCCGAGATGGGCGAGTGCATCCAGCCAGTCGTCGCCGGCGCGTCCGGCATAGAAGGCTTTCTCCTCTTCCTCCGCCGCATCCCGGATGCGCTGCTTGATGTCGGCATTGGAAATCGCTGTGAAGCTCCAGGGTTGCTGATTGGCTCCTGAAGGAGCCGTTCCTGCTGTCATAATGGCATGTTCGACAATGGCGCGGGGCACCGGCCTGTCGGAATAGTCCCGCACGGTCCTGCGGCGGGCCATGCTGGAGCGGAAGGCTTCCGCCGCCGCGATCATGTCGGCCTCGCTTCTGGCCAGAAACTCCAGCGGATGAAATTCGGCGCGGCCCATGGCACCCTCGGTGATTGCGCTCTTATCTTGCAAAAGCCGCGTGCAGGGGGCAAGCGGAGAGACGTGCCGCGAAGGAGCTTTTCATGACCACCAGACCCATCGGCAAAGGTGACCGGGTGTTTCTGGTTGATGGCTCAAACTTCATTTTCCGGGCCTATTTCCAGTCGATGAACCAGGACAGGCGGTATCTCTACCGCTCGGACGGGCTGCCGACGGGCGCGGTGCGGCTGTTCGCCGTGAAAATGCTCCAATTCGTGACGGAAGGCGTCATGGGCATAAGGCCGACGCATCTCGCCATTATCTTCGACAAATCCGAGAACTCGTTCCGCAAGGCGCTTTATCCTGCCTACAAGGGCAATCGCTCGGAGCCGCCGGAAGATCTGGTGCCGCAATTTCCGCTGATGCGCGAGACGGTCAAAGCCTTCGGCATGATTCCGGTGGAGCAGGATATCTATGAGGCGGATGACCTGATCGCGACCTATGCGCGCCAGGCCGTCGATGCGGGTGCGGAGGTGCTGATCGTCTCCGCCGACAAGGACCTGATGCAGCTGATCGAGCCCGGCGTGGCGATGTATGATCCGGCGTCAGGCGTCGCTGGTGCAAAGGGGGCCCGCGAGGAGCGCAAGATCGGGCGCGAGGAAGTCATCGCCTATTTCGGCGTGCCGCCCGAGCGCGTGGTGGATGTGCAGGCACTGGCGGGCGACAGCACGGACAATGTGCCGGGAGCACCGGGAATCGGCATCAAGACGGCGGCGCAGATGATCCAGGATTTCGGCGATCTCGAGCAGCTTCTGGCCCGTGCCGCGGAAATCAAGCAGCCGAAGAAGCGCGAGACGCTGACTGACCCTGACGTGATCGAAAAGGTGCGCCTGTCGCGCAGGCTTGTGGACCTGGTGCGCGATGTACCGCTGCTGACACCGCTGGCTGATCTGGGGCTGCCTCCTCTGGAGGCGAAACCGCTGATCGCGTTTCTCAAGGCGATGGAGTTCACGACGATCACCAGGAGAATCGCGGAAAAGGCCGAAATCGATGTGACCGAGGTGGAGGCTGACGAGCGGCTGAAGGTGGGCAACTATGGCGGGCGCAACGCCTCTTCTCCTTCTCCCTCGGGAGAAGGTGCTCCGCAAGGCGGGGGGGATGAGGGCAAACCATTTGCATCGGGAGTCTCCCTCATCCGTCAGGCTACGCCTGCCACCTTCCCCCAAGGGGGAAGGATTGGTCCTGGTGCCCTCGCCCACGCCCGCAAGGTTGAAGCTGAATCCAGCAAGATCGACCGCACGTCATACGAAACCATCCTCTCGCTCGAAGCCCTCGACCGCTGGCTCGCCACCGCCCGCGATCAGGGTTTTCTCGCGATCGATACCGAAACCGACAGCCTTGATGCCATGCAGGCGAACATGGTCGGATTTTCCATCGCACTCGCTCCGGGCGAGGCGGCCTATGCGCCGCTGCTGCACAAGGGCGAGGGCACCGGCGACCTTTTCGGCGGAGGCAATCTGGTTGAAGGGCAGATCGATGCACGGGCTGCGCTCGCGAGGCTGAAGACGGTGCTGGAGGATGAGGCCATCCTCAAGATCGGCCAGAATCTCAAGTTCGACATGCTGGTGTTCCGGCAGCATGGCATCGAGGTCAGGAACATCGATGACACGATGCTGATGTCCTACGCGCTGGATGGCGGCGCGACATCGGGGAATTCCGGCGGGCATGGCATGGATGCGCTGTCGCAAAGATGGCTGGGCCATACGCCCATCAGTTTCGACGAGGTCACCGGCACCGGCAAGAGCCGCATCACCTTCGACCGCGTGGCTCTGGACCGGGCGACGGCCTATGCCGCCGAGGACGCCGACGTGACGCTGCGTCTGTGGCGCGTGCTGAAACCGCGACTGTCAGCCGAATCGATGACTGCAGTCTATGAGACGCTGGAACGGCCTCTGGCCCCGGTTCTGATGCGGATGGAGCAACAGGGAATTGCCATCGACCGGCAGATCCTGTCACGGCTCTCCGGCGAGTTCGCGCAGCGCATGGCGGCGCTCGAAGACGAGATCCAGAAAATGGTAGGCGAACCCTTCAATCTGGGCTCCCCCAAGCAGCTTGGCGATATCCTTTTTGGCAAGATGAACCTGCCGGGCGGCAAGAAGACAGCAACTGGCCAATGGGCCACGGGAGCAGGCGCGCTGGAAGATCTGGCCGAACAGGGCCATGAACTCCCAGCCCGCATTCTGGACTGGCGGCAGCTCGCCAAACTGAAATCCACCTACACCGATGCCCTGCCGGGCTTCGTGAACCCGCAGACGAACCGCGTGCACACGTCCTTCGCCATGGCGGCGACGACGACAGGCAGGCTCTCGTCCTCGGACCCCAACATCCAGAATATCCCTGTCAGAAACGAGCAGGGACGCAAGATCCGCACGGCTTTCGTGGCGACGCCCGGCCACAAGCTGATCTCGGCGGACTACAGCCAGATCGAGCTGCGCGTGCTGGCCCATATGGCGGATATCCCGCAGTTGAAGAAGGCTTTCGCCGACGGGCTCGACATCCATGCCATGACGGCCTCCGAGATGTTCGGCGTGCCGATCAAGGATATGACATCCGAGGTGCGGCGGCGGGCGAAAGCCATCAATTTCGGCATCATCTACGGGATTTCAGCCTTCGGCCTCGCCAACCAGCTCGGCATCGGCCGCGAGGAGGCGGGGGCCTATATCCGGACCTATTTCGAGCGCTTTCCTGGCATCAAGGATTACATGGAGGCGACGAAGAAAGCCGTGCACCGCGATGGTTTCGTCTCCACCATCTTCGGGCGCAAGTGCCATTATCCGCAGATCGGCACCAAGAACCCGTCGGAGCGCGCCTTTCTCGAACGTGCCGCGATCAATGCGCCGATCCAGGGCTCGGCTGCGGATGTCATCCGGCGTGCGATGGTGCGGATGGAGGACGCTTTGTCAGCGGCGAAGCTGTCGACCCGGATGCTGTTGCAGGTGCATGATGAATTGATCTTCGAGGCTCCCGACGCCGAGGTGGAAAAGGCGCTGCCGGTGATCAGGCAGGTGATGGTGGATGCGCCGCTTCCCGCCGTACAGCTTGCGGTGCCGTTGCAGGTGGATGCAAGGGCAGCGGCGAACTGGGACGATGCGCATTGAAGAAAAGCCAGTATCGTCCGGCCCTTTGACTGTCTCAAAAAGCACCTTTCAGATCGACGCCTCGATCCACTTCTGCAGATCGCCTCTGGAGCCTGCGCCCACCTTCGTGTTCACGTGCTTGCCGCCCTTGTAGATCATCAGGGTGGGGATCGAGCGGATGCCGACCTGACTGGCGATCTCCGGATTCTCGTCGATGTTGACCTTGGCGATGGTCACCTTGCCGCGCATTTCGGTGGCGATGGCATCGAGATGCGGCGCGATCATGCGGCAGGGGCCGCACCATTCCGCCCAGAAATCGACCACGACGGGAGTGTCCGAGCCCAGAACGTCTTTCTGGAACGTGGCGTCTGTGACCTTGATCGTTGCATTGCCCATGGCAGTTGTCTTTCGTCTGTGCAGATTCGGGAGGGTCGCTGTTGAGCACAAGGAATGGGCGCTTTGATCCTGAAATTCAAGACGTGTCTCTTCACGGCAGGGTGATGGCCGCCAGGCTTTGTGCAAGGCGTTCCGGCGGAACCACCGCCAGGGCTGGCAATGCGGTCCAGATGATGGCGGTGGTGAGGGTGCGGTCCGGATAGAGATCGCGCAGCAACGCCTCGTAGATCGCCAGCTGGCGAAGGTGATTGTCGGGGATCTCTGCCGGATCACGCGGCGGACGTCCCGTCTTGTAGTCCACCAGCGTCACCTCGTGGTCGGTGATCACCAGCCGGTCGATGCGGCCCGCGACTTCGGCACTGCGCTCCCCGATTGTCACGCGCCCCGCGATATCCACCTCCGCGCGGGCCGCGCCGCTGAACAGCAGCGCGATGCGGGGCTCGGCCATCAGCGCCAGGGTATCCGCGATCGCGGCGTTGCCGACGCTTTTGTCCAGTCCGGGGAACCGTGCTGCTGCCAGCTTTGCAGCGATCCCGGGGCGTCGGTCCACGGCAATGTCGGGCAGATACTGCAGGAGATGATGGATCAGGTCTCCGCGCAGCCGGGCGCTGGCGCGCACCGTGATGCCCTCCCGCAGAGGCGGAGGCTCTGCCGCATCAGCCAGGCGCGAGGGGCGCAAGGGCGGCGGGCGCGGGAGATCGGCGGGCGCGTTCACCTTCAGCCAGTCCGGCAGAGCCGGTCTGGGCGTAAGAGCGTCCGGGATTTGGGGCTGGGCAGGTTTCGCCTGCACACTGCGCCATTGCGCAACAGGCCCTTCCCCGTCCTCCGCCTCGACCTGGCGGAGGGAGGCCTGCCCGGCCACGGCAGCGTCGATCAGCCCGCGCCAGTTGCCGTCCGCAGGTGTTCTCTTGCCCTCGGCGCTGCCGATGTAGAGCCGGTCACGGGCGCGGGTCAGCGCCACGTAGAGCAACCGCCGGCTTTCGGCCATGGCGAGGTCGTTCACACGGGCGCGGGCAGTTTGCAGGGCCGGTGGATCGGTCTTTTCGCCCTTCACCCACACGGCACTTTCGATATCGCCCTCGTCGATCTCGAGCAGTTTGGGCCCGCTGTTGCCGCCACCCTTGGGATTGTGAACCGTATCGATCAGGAAGATGATCCGGGCTTCCAGGCCCTTCGAGCCATGCACCGTCATCACCCGCACGCGGCCATGGGCGTCCTCCATGTCGCGTTTGACGTCGGCATCATTCAGCGCCATCGCCTCGACAAAACCCAGAAGTGACGGCGGGTTGGCGGCCTGCCACTGGCGCAGCGCGGACAGGAAAACCGTGATCGCCTCCTCGGCATCCGGTCCCAGCCGTGCCACCAGATCCCGGCGGCCATGGTCTGCCGCCAGGACATCGGCATAGAAGCTGTAGGGATCAAGCACGCCTGCCTTGTCCTGCCACATCCGCAGTTTGCCGATCACCGGGCCAAACCGCGCGTTTGCCTCCGCCCGCGCCTGCAAGGCCGTCCAGAGGCTGGTATTGCCACGATCATGGGCGGCCACCAGAAGATCCTCTTCAGAAAGGCCGATCAGGGGAGATTTCAGCAGTGCGGCCAGTGTCAGATCATCCTCCGGCAGCAGGCAGAAACGGCCCAGTGCCAGCAGGTCGAGCACGGCGATCTGCTCGTTGAGCTTCATCCGGTCGGCCCCCGCGACGGGCACGCCAGCCTGTTTCAAGGCCCGGATCACACCGCTGAACAGCGGCCCCCGGTTGCGAACGAGGATGAGCACATCGCCCGGCGTGATGGGCAGGCCGTCGTCCTCAAAATGCGCATTCGCGTCCATCCAGTGCCGGATGCGCCGCGCGACCCTGCGGGCAAGGCGCAGCGGTGAGGCGTCCTGCGGGGTGCTGTCCAAAGGCTCGAAGGCATCCTTCAGTGGCACGGTTTCGGTCTTTTCCGAAGGCCAAAGCTCCACGATGCCGGGCATGCCGAGGCGCTGGCTTGTGTGGATCGTCGGCTCGTTGGCGCTGGAGAGGCCCGCGTAGCGCTCCTCCACCGAGAACACCTGATCGACGAGGGTCAGCACGTCGGCCACGGTGCGATAGGACTGGCGCAACTCGACCTTTTCGAACGCGTGCGATGATCTCCTGTCCGCGCCGAGCGCGTCGATCAGGCTCTTGAAATGCAGGCGCGCCCTGTCGAATTCCTCGGGCCTGGCACCCTGAAATCCGAAGATCGACTGTTTTTCGTCACCGACCGCGAAGATCGTGCGCTGCACGGCACGCGCACCCTCGCCGGCAAAAAAATCATCGGTGAGCGCCTTCACGATCTCCCATTGCTGCGGGCTGGTGTCCTGCGCCTCGTCGACCAGCACATGGTCGAGGCCCTGATCGAGTTTGAACAGCACCCATCTGGCCGTATCCGCCGTGAGCAGCGTCACGACCTTGCCGATGAGATCGGGGAAATCGAGGCGGCCCAACCGGCGTTTTTCGGCGCGGTAGCGGGTGTTCACCGTGTCTGCGATCAGCGCGATGGCTTCGGTGCGTTCGGCGGCGGCGATGGTGTTGATACGCTGGACGAGTTCATGCACGCGCTCCTGCTCGTCCAGCATGTCCTGCGCCAGTTCAGGGTCGGCCTTGACCAGCTTCTGCGTCGCCAGCGCCTTTCGTGGCTCGAGATCCTGCGTCAGGAAAATCTGGACATATCCCTCCAGATCTTCATTGCCCTGTGTCCGGCGCGCCGCTTTCAGGGCGGCTGCGCGATCCGTGTCAGTCTTTGACCCCGTAGCCAGCCAGTCGTGAATCTCCTTCCAGTTCGCGGAATAGAAGCCCTGGTTGAGGATGCGGCGCTCCGTCGATTCCACAGTCTCGCCCGCCTGAACTCCCAGCCGCTGGCGGATAGCGGAGGCCGCGAACTTGCGCTCGGTCGGTTCAATCTCCCGGCGTTGCGCCATGAAGGCCTTCAGCGCGTCGCGAAAGCCGCCTTCGCCCGCCGCATCGGTGGCGATGCGGAGCGCCCGGCCCAACGCGCCGTCGGCGTCCTTCAGCGCTGCCGCAAGTGTCGCAGTGATGGCGGCTTCGGTGGCGTCGCGCTGCTCGCGGTCGTCCAGCACCTTGAAGCGGGCAGGCACGGCGGCCTCGAAGGGGAAGAGATGCAGCAGCCGCTCGCAGAAGCCGTGGATGGTCTGGATCTTCAGCCCGCCCGGCGTTTCCACGGCGCGGGCGAACAGCCGTCGCGCGGTGCCGAGATCGCCTGCACGGGGGGGCTCGCCGGTCATCTTCGTGATGGCGGTGGCAAGAGCATCGTTCTCCAGCGCCACCCATTTCCCCAGCGCCTCGAAGATGCGGTTCTGCATGTTGGCGGCAGCCGCCTTGGTGAAGGTGACGCAGAGAATGCGCGCAGGATCCGCGCCTGACAGCAGCAGGCGCACGACGCGGCTCGTGAGCACGGTCGTCTTGCCCGCGCCCGCGTTGGCGCTGACCCAGACGGAGTTGCGCGGGTCGGCGGCTTTCAGCTGTTCGGGCGAGGCTGCGGGCATGATCGACGATGCTCCCCTTCTCCCCTTGCGGGAGAAGGTGGTCGCCGGATGGCGACCGGATGAGGGGTTACGCAGGTCTGAGAGATTGGCGCAACCCCTCATCCGTCAGGCTCCGCCTGCCACCTTCTCCCGCAAGGGGAGAAGGAAGATTGCGGGCGGCTCTTGTCCTGACCGGCATCCTTCCCTAACAACCACGCACGGAATTCTCCATGCGAAACATATCATGTCCAAGCCAAAATTGACCGAAGCGCGTCGCCCGCGCGGCCTTGAGGATCGTGGGCCTGCCGCGATCAACGCCACGCGCGACATGCTGGAAACGATCCGGCAGGTCTATGAGCGCTATGGCTTCGAGCCGGTGGAGACGCCGCTGATGGAATACACCGAAGCGCTTGGCAAGTTCCTGCCGGATCAGGACCGGCCCAACGCGGGCGTGTTTTCGTTCCAGGACGACGACGAGCAATGGCTCTCACTGCGCTATGACCTGACCGCGCCGCTGGCGCGCTACGTGGCGGAGAACTTCGACAAGCTGCCCAAGCCCTACCGCTCGTATCGGGTCGGGCCTGTGTTTCGCAACGAGAAGCCGGGGCCGGGGCGCTTCCGGCAGTTCATGCAGTTCGATGCCGATACGGTGGGGGCGAGCAGCGTTGCCGCCGATGCCGAGAACTGCATGATGTTCGCGGATGCGATGGAGGCGCTGGGCATTCCGCGCGGTTCCTATGTGGTGAAAGTGAACAACCGCAAGGTGCTGGACGGGGTGATGGAGGCGATTGGCATTGGCGGGCCGAATTATGCGGCGACACGGCTTACGGTGCTGCGGGCGATCGACAAGATGGACAAGTTTCCAGTGGAGGAGATCAGGAAGCTGCTCGGGCCGGGACGGAAGGATGAGAGTGGGGATTTCACGAAGGGCGCGGGACTCAATTCGACCCAAGCTGATGCAATCCTCGGTTTTCTGGTTGATGGATCGGGAACGACTGCTACCGGTCTTGCTGGTGAGGGATTGGACGAGTTGAACGCGATGCTCGAGATTTACTCTGCAAGTGGTTATGGAGCAGATAGAATAGCTATCGATATGTCCGTCGTGCGCGGTCTCGAATATTACACCGGGCCGGTCTACGAAGTGGAACTTACCTTCGAAGTCGCCGACGACGACGGCAAGCCCGTGCGCTTCGGCTCGGTCGGCGGCGGCGGGCGCTATGATGGTTTGATCGGCCGGTTCCGCGCGGAGGATGTTCCGGCCACCGGCATTTCCATCGGCGTCTCACGCTTGCAGGCGGCGCTCACGCATCTGGGCAAGCTCAAAAGCGAGCCGCCCGCAGGCCCGGTCGTCGTGACCGTGATGGATAAGGCGCGCATCGCGGAGTATCAGCAGATGGTCAGCGAGTTGCGCAACAGTCATTTGGACAAGGACGGACGTCCGGTTCCCGGAGTCCTGCCCATCAAGGCGGAACTCTACCTCGGCGATGCCTCCAGCTTTGGCCCGCAGCTCAAATACTGCGACCGCAGGAACAGCCCGCTCGCCATCATTCAGGGTCCGGATGAGGCGAACCAAGTCCCGCCCGTCGTACAGATCAAGGATCTGATCAAGGGCGCAGCCCTTGCCGCCAGCGCCAAGACGATCACCGACCGCGACGAGTTCCAGCGCCTGCGGGCGGAAGCGCAATATGCTGTGCCGCGCCAGGGGCTGGTGGCGGCTGTGCGCAAGGCTTTGGGGCAGTGATTTTCCTTCTCCCTTGGGAGAAGGTGGTCGGCGGAGCCGACCGGATGAGGGAGAGCCACAAACGCCGGGCTTCACCCTCATCAGCCCGCCATCCGGCGGGCAGCTTCTCCCAAGGGAGAAGCGGGCGCACATTCTGAAAGGACACACCATGGCCCTCAAAGGCAAATCCGCCGTCATCACCGGTTCCACCTCCGGCATCGGCCTGGGCTTCGCGAAAGCGCTGGCGGCGCAGGGCGTGAACCTCATGATCAACGGTCTGGGCAAGGCCGACGAGATCGAGGCGATCCGGGCGGGCCTCGCGAAGGACCACGGCGTCACCGTGCTCTATTCGCCCGCCAACATGATGAACGGGCCGGAGATCACCGCGATGGTGGCGGAGGCCGTGAAGGCCTTTGGCGGCGTCGATATCCTGATCAACAATGCGGGCATCCAGCATGTGGCGCCCATCGATGAATTCCCGGATGACAAGTGGGAAGCCATCATCCGCATCAACCTCATTTCGGCGTTCTATGCGGTGAAGGCGGCGCTGCCCTCGATGAAGGCGCGCGGCTGGGGCCGGGTGATCAACCTCTCCTCGGCTCATGCGCTGGTGGCTTCCCCTTACAAGTCTGCCTATGTGGCGGCGAAGCACGGCATTTCCGGCCTGACCAAGACGGTGGCGCTGGAAGTGGCCCAACAGAAGATCACGGTGAACGCCATCGCGCCCGGCTATGTCTGGACGCCGCTGGTCGCCAACCAGATTCCCGACACGATGAAGGCGCGGGGCCTCACCGAGGAGCAGGTGAAGCGCGACGTGCTGCTGGCGGCGCAGCCTACCAAGGAATTCGTGACCATCGAGCAGGTGGCGGAGCTGATGCTGTTCCTGTGCTCGGATGCGGCGGGTGCGATTACGGGTTCGACCTATTCTATCGACGGCGGCTGGACAGCGCAGTAGCGCCCCATCCCTCCCCGCAAGGGGGAGGGATGAAGGCAAGCCTACTTCGCCCGCGCCTTCTTCTTTGCATCCGCCACCGTGAATGTTCCGTCGTCGCCCGCCGTCAATTCCACCTGCCGGTCGTGCATGGCGATCAGGGTCGAGCGGTGGCCGATGGAGACGATGGTGGTGGCGGGCAGCTTGTCCTTCATCACACCGTAGATCGCGGCCTCCGTGGTTTCATCCAGCGCTGCGGTGGCTTCGTCGAGGAACAGCCAGTCCGGCTTTGACAGGAGTGCGCGGGCGACCGCGAGGCGCTGCTGTTCGCCCAGTGACAGCACCTGCGCCCACATCTGCTCCTCGTCGAGGCGGTTCACCAGCTTGGGCAGGCGTGCGGCCAATAGCGCCGCGTTGATGGCGGTGTCGGGATGATCGCCCGTCAGGCCGGGGTATTGCACGGCCTCGCGTAGCGTGCCCATCGGGATATAGGGCCGCTGCGGCAACAGCAGGACCGCCTTGCCATCGGGCACGCGGATTTCACCCTGCCCAAAAGGCCAGATGCCCGCGATAGCCCGGAACAGCGTCGATTTGCCGGACCCCGACGGGCCGGTGACGAGCGTGCTCTGGCCCGCCTTGAAGGTGAGGCCCTTGATGCTGACGATGGTTTCGCCCGATGGAATCGCAAGTGAGAGTGCGGGGATCGAGACATCGGAGCCGGGCTGCGAGGGCAGCTTGATACCGCTGTTTGCTTGAAGGTCCTCAGCCTTGCCGATGGCGTCGCCGAAGGTGGTGAGTCGGTCGACGACGGCTTTGTAGGACGCCAGCGACTGGTAGCGCGCGATGAACCATTGCATGGCGGATTCGACGCGCCCGAAGGCCCCAGCGGTCTGTGTCAACTGGCCCAAGGTCAGCTTCCCAGCGAAGTACGCCGGTGCCATGATGATGTAGGGGAACACCACGCTGGCCTGGAAATAGGTCGAGACGAAGGTGTTCAGCTTCAGGTTCTGCCGGATGATGCCGTAGTAGTTCTCGACCACCGACTGGAAGCGCCGACCGATGTGCTGGCGCTCGGCGCGCTCACCGTTCAGCAGGGCCACCTGCTCGGCGTATTCGCGCAAGCGGGCCAACGTGTAGCGGAAGTCCGCCTCGTACTTCTCCTGCTTGAAGTCGAGCCTGATCAGCGGTCGGCCGATCAGATGGGTGAGCCAGGTGCCGATCAGCGAATAGATCAGCGCGACCCAGAACGGCAGGCCCGGCACGATGATATCGGTGCCGGGAATCGCGAACTGCGCCGGGATCGACCACAGGATGATCGAAAACGAGACCAGATTGCTCAGAGTCGAGATCAGGCTGATCGAAAAGGCATAGGTGTTGTTGATGTAGCCCCGCACGTCTTCCGCGATGCGCTGATCCGGGTTGTCCGCGCCGTCGGAGAAGCCCATGCGGTAGTGGGAGCCCTTGCCAAGCCAGCGTGCGCCATAGCGGTCCACAAGAAATTCACGCCAGCGGATCTTGAGCACGTTCTCGATAAAGTACTCGATCAGGTTCGAGACAACCGCGATGGCGGCCCAGAACAGGAAGACCGTCAGTAGCAGGCTCCAGAACGCGGCCTGATCCTTGTTCTGGATGGCGTTGAACCAGTCGCGGTTGAAGAAGCTGAGACGGACGCTGATGCCCACCTGCAACTGGTTGATCACGACCAGCGCAATCACCAGGCCCCAGGC
>JANMFA010000140.1:0-7318 GCA_031377545.1 Hyphomicrobiales bacterium
GCGGTGATCTGCGAGACGTTCGCTCTGAACGACGCGATATCGCTCTCGCGGACCTTTGCCCGATCAATCTCCAGCTGATTGTCCAGATTTTCCCGCTCGCGCAGTTCGTTGCGCTCTTTCACTGACTGTTGCATGGAAGCGAGAGAGCGCGCCAGAACGCCGATTTCATTGGAACGATCAACAAATGGAACGATATCACTTTTGCCTTCTGCAATGGCACTGGTGATCGCGGCCAGCTGCGGAATCGGCGCCATCAGCCGCCGCGAGACGATGCCTGCGAACAATGCGCCAAGCACGAGGGCCATTCCGGCAGCAATCAAAAGTTCGTGGTAGAGACCGTCGGTGCTCGCCCGCAATTCTTCGATCTTTCCGACACCAACGTAGAGGATGCCCTCAGGCTTCCCCTCCTTGCTGACGATCGGCATGTATCCGGTCTGATACGGAATACCCAGAATGTTGGCACGGCCGTTGTAGATCTCGCCCCGCATGATCACCGGGAACACCACACCGTTGTTGCCAAGAACTGTACCAGTGGCACGTGTTCCATCAGCCTTTTTCACCGATGTCGTCAGCCGCACAAAATCGTTCTTTGCCGCATCAAAGCGGAAGACCGTCGCGGTGCCCCGGTTGATCTTCGTGATCCGGTCAACAGCATCATTGTCCTTGAAATCGTGGATCGGTGCACCGACGAGGCGCAACACATCGCCGTTCTTGTCGTACACGAGTTCGTAATTCGGATAGTATGAGACAAAAGCCTCTGCGGCGACCCGCAGGCTCCACCGGGTCTTCTCATCAAGGGCTCCCGCAATCTCGTTGTCGAGAGTCCGCCAGGTCAATCCAAGAATGAGCAGGGAAGCTGCCGTAACGGCCGCAACGGAGGTCAAAACGATCTTAGCCGTCAATGACCGGAATACCGAAAAAAATCTTTTCATGCCGACGCCTTTGAGCCGGGTGCATTTACCAATCCTTGGTTGCACGCGTGGAATTGAAATTCCGTTAACGAGACTAACCTTGCGTCAAAAAGGACGTTGCGGTGCAGACAAATAAAAAAACACTAAATGATTGTAGTTTTATCTAGATGCTAAATCTCTACTTCGACGCGGGCTTCAAGTGCCAACAAACGGGCAAGCTGCTTCATGCGGTTGGCCAGGCGATCACTGTTCAGGGCGGCCAGATCCGACGGCAGGGTCAGAATCAGTGCCCTGCCCACCTGCAGCAATGGCGCCCGCTTCAGCACACCGGGCATGGACGCCGAGATGATATACGCCACGCGCATAGCGGCACCCAGAATGCGGGCCCGCTCCAGGAGCCGGGTTGACGCCAGTTCGCGCACCCTGGGGCTCAGTTCATCATCGGAAAGTCCGACGTGGCGGTAAAACACGGACAGCGCGATGAACGCGCGCCCTGGATGGTCGACACCGCCAAACGCTGCATGGGCGATGATGTTGAGGCTCTGCTCCCCCCGGTAATCCGGGTGTGCGCGCCAGCCGATATCCGCCACGAGGCAGGCCGCAGTGCGCAAGCGCATGTCCTCATGCGTTTCGTCGAGATCCGTGGACGCCAGCAGACGGTCCGTCCAATCAGCGAGTTCCTCGCCATGGCGCGGGGAGCGCGACCGCAGAATATTGAGCTCGGAAGCAGCGGACAACAGTGGATCACTTTTGCGGGAGTCGGAATCCAGCAGCTCGAACAGCAGCCCCTCCCGCACGCCCATCGCGGAAAACACCACCCGCTCGCATTCGCTTTCCTTCAGCACCTGCTCCAGCACCAGCGCCCCCAGCGCCAGCAAAGGCCGACGCGCGGAAGAAATGGTATCAATCGATGTCATGGTGTCAGGCTCGACCCGCTGGACCATCCGGCAGAAGTCGATCGCCTCACGCGAAGGGACGGAGTAGCCGTGCATCACGTTCAAGGGATAGCCCGTCTGTTTCATGTGCAGCCGGGCCAAGGCACGCCATGTGCCGCCGACGGCATAAAACGTCCGGCGGCGGCCCTGCAGCTTGACCTTGTCGAGGTTGTCCTTGACGATTTTCGCAGCCTTCTTGAGCGAACCGCCTGACGCATCCAGCAGCGCCAGTCCGCCAAGCTTGACGCTGGCTCCCTTGCCGAGTTTCGAGCCATCCACATCAATCAGCTCGAGGCTGCCACCGCCCAGATCGCCGACGACCCCGTCGGGCTTGTAGAACCCGGACTGGACGCCCATCGCCGATAGCATGGCTTCACGCTGACCGGAAATCAGCTCGACCTTCTGTCCGATGGTGGCCTCAGCCTGACGGATGAATTCCCGGCCGTTGTCGGCGTCGCGCGCCGCAGCAGTCGCCAGCACCCTGATATCGGTGATGTCCATCAGCCCGATCAGCGTCCGGAACCGCGCGAGCGACTGCAGCGCGAGACGCACGCCGTCCTCGGGCAGCTTGCCGGTCTTGGTGACGCCGCGGCCCAGACCGCACAGCACTTTCTCGTTGAAGATCGGCGTGGGTGCGCGGGTCAAGCCTTCATAGGCCACCAGTCGGATCGAGTTCGATCCGATATCGACGACTGCGACCGGTTTTGCCAGATACAGCCGCCCGCGCGCGTCAGACATGTCCTCTCTGCTTGAGAAGACTTCTTGGACTCGATTCTTTGAGGGATTTGCCACGGCCAGACAGACTCGGATTCGTCATGAAGTACCGGTGTGCGTTGAATGCCAGCCCGGATTCGGGAGGCACGACGCGCACGCTTGTTCCATCTGCCAATACCCGCCAGCTCTGTTCGTTGTCGAGGAGGTTTGCAGCCATAACCTGATCAAGGATCTGTTCATGCACAGTCGGATTGAGGATCGGCATCAGCGTTTCCACCCGGCGGTCGAGATTCCGGGGCATCAGGTCAGCCGATGAGATATAGAGAGCGGCCTTGGGATGCGGCAGACCATGGCCGTTTCCAAAGGCATAGATGCGCGTGTGCTCAAGAAAGCGGCCCACAATAGACTTGACGCGGATGTTGTCTGACAGCCCCGGGACGCCAGGACGCAGGCAGCAGATGCCTCTGACCACGAGATCGACCTGCACTCCGACCGCACTTGCATCATACAGCGCATCGATGATTGCCGGATCGACAAGGGAATTGCATTTTGCCCAGATGGCGGCGGGCTTGCCTGCTGTGGCAAAGTGCATTTCCGTCGCGATATGTTCGAGCAGGCGTGTCTTGCAGGTCAAGGGCGAGACGGCCATGTGCTCAAGACCCTGCGGCTCGGCATAACCCGTGATGTAGTTGAAGATGCGGGCCACATCTCTTCCCAGCGCCGCGTTTGCCGTGAACAGCGAAAGATCTGTGTAAACCTTAGCGGTGATCGGGTGGTAGTTGCCGGTGCCGACATGGCAATAGGTCACCAGATTGCCGGCCTCCCTCCGCACGACGAGCGACAGTTTCGCATGGGTCTTCAACTCGATGAAGCCGAAGACGACCTGCACCCCTGCACGCTCCAGATCACGGGCCCAGCGGATGTTCGCCTCTTCGTCGAAACGCGCCTTCAACTCGACCAGAGCAGTGACCGATTTGCCGGCCTCTGCCGCCTCTGCCAGCGCCTTCACGATGGGTGAATCGTTGGAGGTGCGATACAATGTCTGCTTGATGGCCACCACATTGGGGTCGCGCGCGGCCTGATGCAGGAACTGCACGACGACATCGAAGGATTCATAGGGGTGGTGCACCACCAGATCCTTCTGGCGGATCGCCGCGAAACAATTGCCGCCATGCTCGCGGATACGCTCCGGAAAACGGGCGTTGTAGGGCTCGAATTTCAGATCGGGGCGTTCCAGTGATACGAGCTGGGACAGATCATTGAGTGCCAGCATACCGTCAACGACAACCGTTTCCTCCTGCTTGACGCGCAATTCGCGGATCAGGAACTTCTGCAGCACATCGGGCATCGAAGCTTCGATTTCGAGCCGGATCACTACGCCGCGCTTGCGCTGTTTCAGCATGGTTTCGAACACGCGGACGAGGTCCTCGGCCTCTTCCTCGATTTCGACGTCTGAATCGCGGATGACACGGAACGCTCCCGCGCCCTTCAGTTCATAGCCCGGGAACAATTTGCCGATGAAAAGGCGGATAATCTGTTCCAGCATGATGCAGCGATAGATCCCGCTGTCGCTGAAGTCGGGCAGCTTGATGAAACGCTCGATCTTCTGGGGCATCCGGATCAGCGCCCGCAACTGGCGACCATCCGATGTCCGATTGAGAATCAGCGCCATCGAGAACCCGAGATTCGGGATGAACGGAAATGGATGCGCAGGATCGATCGCCAATGGCGTGAGAACCGGGAAAACCGCATGCAGGAAGCGGTCTTCCAGCCAGCGCAGATCTGCCTCCGAGAGATCAGGAGCTTCAACAATTCCAATCCCGACCATCTGGAGATCTTCGCGGATCGCCCGCCAGCGATTCTGCTGGTCCGCGGTCAGGCGCTCGACACGCTCGCCTATGCGGACAAGCTGCTCGGCTGGCGTCAGTCCATCTTCAGAGGGCACTGTGACGCCGCCGGTGACCTGTTCCGTCAGACCGGAGACCCGCACCATGAAAAATTCATCGAGGTTGTTGGCCGAAATCGAGAGAAAGCGCAGCCGTTCCAGAACCGGATGCTGGGCGTTGGATGCCTCTTCCAGGACACGAGCATTGAACTCCAGCCACGAGAGTTCCCGGTTGATGAACCGGGCGGGCGATTGCCTGAGCACGAGTCCCTCGCCGTCCGATTTCCGCGCCATGGGGCGCCGTCTGCCGGGCATTCTGATCTCCTCGTATTTCTCCGGATCATCCTTGAGAAACACATTGTAACGGGATCATGACATAACGCGGGATGATTGAAAGTCTCTCATCCGGACGTCACGGTTCAGGATTCCGATGTCCAGCCCAGGATCTGTGCAGCAGCCGGGCGGGTCAGACGTCTCCCCCGCACCATTGCTTCATGGTCCAGTTTCTCGACCGTTGTCCGGACCGCCGCAAATGACCGCTCCATGCGCAGGCACAGATATTCGACCAATGCAGTGTCCACGATCAATTGCCGATCGACGAACAGCTTGACCAGCAGTGCGCGGATCAAGGCGTCATCCGGCGCAGCAATTGTCACCAGCGGTGCCCGGCGCAGGCGTGACACAAGATCGGCTGTGCCAATTCTCAATTCGGACAGCGGCTTGCAGGTCGTGAACAACAGAAAGGCCAGTTTCTCCTGCGCCAGATTGACCAGGTGAAACAGCGCCGTCTCGTCAATGCCTGCACGATCAATATCCTCCACGACCACCGCCTTTGCGGCAATCAGCGCGGGAACATCCGCCTTGCCCAGCGATCGCGCGCTGAGCACGCGCGCAGACGCCGACGCCGCCCACATCGCCGCCAGATGCGACTTTCCGGACGCCGGAGGCCCGGCCACGACCAGCATCCGCGCGGGCCAATCAGGCCATGACTCAATCATGCCGTAGGCGTCCGCATTGGACTGACTGATCAGAAAATCCTCCGCGCCGAAGCGAGGCTCCAGCGCGAGTTCCAATGGCAGCTGGCGATTATCAGCCATCGCGCGTTTCGGTCGCATCGGGCAGCAAAGAGCCGCCATGCAACGGGCTGTGGAGATACTGCTGGAGCGCAAACCGCGTCAGTACTCCAATGGCTGCGGCGATTGGAACTGCCAGCAACAGTCCGAGAAAACCGAACAGCGAGCCCGCTGCCAGCAGGGCAAACATCAGCCATACCGGGTGAAGTCCGACCGTCTCACCCACAAGCTTAGGGGACAGGATGTTGCCTTCGATGAACTGACCGACAACGAAGACCAGCAGGACAAGGCCGATCATGGCCATATCTGGCCAGAACTGCGCGATGGCCACCGAAACCGCTACAAGCAGGCCCAGAAGCGAACCGATGTAGGGGATAAAGCTGAGGATCCCGGCGGACAGGCCGATCAGGACACCGAAATTCAGGCCCAGTGCGAACAGCCCGGCCGCATAAATCGCACCAAGGATCAGGCACACCAGCGTTTGTCCACGCAGAAAGCCGGAAATCGCCGTGTCGATATCGCCTGCGATCTGGCGCACTGTCGTGCGCTGATCGACCGGCACCCAGCTGTCCATCTTGTCGATCATGTGATCCCAATCGAGCAACAGATAAAAGGCCACGACGGGTGTCACGACGAGCAGCGAGACGATGCCGATCAGCGCCTGTCCACCAGACCAGAGCGAGGTCAGGAAGCGACCGAGCCAAGTCGCGCCCTGCCCCACCACATCGCCCAGCGATTTCTGCAGATCCTGCAGCACTTTCTCTCCGCCCACGCGCTCGAGCAAAGGACCGCCCTGTTCTGTCAGCAGCGATTGCAGCCGCATCACATAGCCCGGAACCTTGTCGATGAAGGCCATTGCCTGCGTCGCCAGCAGCGGCGCGACGACGATTAGCAGTCCGATGAACATGGCAACGAACAGAACCAGGATAAGCAGCGTTGCTCCCAAACGTCCGAGGCCCCATTTCTCCAGCCGGTCCGCCAGCGGATCGAGCAGATAGGCGAGCACCAGCCCGGCCGCGAAAGGCATCAGCACATCGCGCAGAAGCCACACGAACGCCACGAACACCGCCAGCGCCGTCAGCCAGAAGCCAATTTTCCGCTGCAAGGTCATTGTGTTGTGCGCTCTTTCTCAATCCGCCATATGGCGGAACCACGTGGCGAGATAGGCAAGCATTGAGGCCAAGGTCAAGGCTGTTACGATGGCGAGGCTGATGCTGACGACCATCTCCATGGACAGCGAGAAGGCCAGAAGGAACAGCATCAGCGCCACGAAGCTGATCTGGGCCAGCGTGTTCGCCTTGCTGAGCCGCAGCGGACTGATCTCCACCGGATTGGCCATCAGCCACGACACGATGATCGCGCCGACGATCATGATGTCCCGCGACACCACGAGCACGGCCAGCCAGACCGGAATATAGTTCCCGATGGCCATCGTGATGTAGATTGAGACGAGCAACGCCTTGTCGGCCAGCGGATCGAGATACGCTCCAAGTTCGGTGCGCATATCGAAATGGCGCGCCACGAACCCATCAACCGCATCCGTGACACCCGCCGTGACAAACAGCACGAAGGCCAGGGTCCATTGCTTGTTGATGATCGATACGATGACGATCGGCACCAGGCAGAAGCGAAGTACCGTCAGGAAGTTTGCGAGATTCAAGGCTGAGCCATGCATGATTTTTCCTGACGATAACGAACTCCCCGCGCTTGCCAAGGCCGATCACACGCCCTACCGCCATTTTCACGAGGGAATTCCATGGCAAAAGTACCAAAGGCCAACGGCCTGACCTATGCCGATGC
>JANMFA010000149.1:0-1639 GCA_031377545.1 Hyphomicrobiales bacterium
CCACCACAGGTTGCGCCGCTTCATGAAGCCGCGCACGTCTTCCCGGCGGATCGGTGGCAGATTTTCCCCGAAGCGCTCCCGGTAGAGGCCAAAAAGCGAGTCGCGATGCCCGCGCTCCTCTTCCGCCATTTCATCAAAGACCTTGGCGGATGCCGGAAATTCTGCGCGGCAGGTCTCGGCGAAACTGCAGTAGATGCGCGAATCCTCTTCCTCATTGGCGATCGCCAGAGCCAGGACTTCCCGTTCAGTCAGTTCGGATAGAGAGCGCACTGTATACTCCTTAGAATTGTTCTAATCTAACGGACGGGAATCGATCCGGCAACCCCGGAACCCGCCTCTTGTCAGGTCTGGAGCCCATGTGCATAAGTCCGCCATGAAAACACTTGTTCCATTTCCCGATACTCCGACGGCAGAGCCGCTGTTTTTCAGCAATGCGGAAGCCGCAGTCGCCCGGCTCGCGGAGCTTTATCAGGCCTCCGTCGACCATCTGACCGTAGGATTCAGGCGCTTCATCAAGGGTGAACGGCCCGATGCCCGTGTTCGTGCCACCTATCCCTATGTTGCGGTGACGATTCCGAACTATCCCGCTATCGACGCCCGGCTGTCCTATGGCTTTCTCGGTCAGCCCGGTCGCTATTCCACGACGATTACCCGGCCCGACATCTTCCAGACATATCTGATCCAGCAGCTCAGCCTCATCCTGAGCAACCACAAGGTGGAACTGGAGGTCGGGTATTCCGCGGTGCCGATTCCGGTGCATTTTGCCTTTCCCGTGGGCCAGCACGTGGATGGTGCGGTGGCGGGCGAGTTTGATCTTTGGCTGAAGGACCGCTTCGATGTGCCCGATCTGACTGTTGTCGATGATGCCATTGTAAACTCCACCCCGCGCTTGCAACAGTCCGAGGAACCGCTTGCCTACTTCACCGCGCCGCGCACGGATTACTCCCTGCAGCGCTTGGCGCATTACACCGGCACTCTGCCGGAGCATTTTCAGAACTTCGTGCTGTTCACGAATTACCAGTTCTACATCGACGCCTTCATTCAGCACGCCAAGTCCTTGATGGCCGAGAAAGCGCCGGGCTACGACGCTTTTGTCGAGCCTGGCAACGTGATCACATTGTCGGGCCAACTGCAGGGTACCGGCACACCACCGCCGCGCCTGCCGCAGATGTCCGCGTATCATCTCAAGGCACCGGGCCACGCCGGGATCACGATGGTCAACATCGGTGTCGGCCCCTCGAACGCCAAGACCGCAACCGACCATATTGCAGTGCTGCGGCCGCACGCCTGGGTGATGCTTGGGCATTGCGCGGGCTTGCGGGGTTCGCAGCGCCTTGGCGACTACGTGCTGGCCCACGCCTATGTACGCGAGGACCATGTGCTGGATGCCGACCTGCCGGTCTGGGTGCCGATTCCGGCACTGGCTGAGGTGCAGGTCGCGCTGGAAGAAGCTGTGGCCGATATCACGCAATTGCCGGGCTACGAGGTGAAGACGGTGATGCGCACGGGCACGATCGTCACCATCGACAACCGCAACTGGGAGCTGCGCGACCAGGCTGAACTGGTGGAGAAGTTCAGCCAGAGCCGGGCCATCGCGCTCGATATGGAAAGCGCCACCATCGCCGCCAACGGATATCGT
>JANMFA010000158.1:0-3255 GCA_031377545.1 Hyphomicrobiales bacterium
GTGTTGGCCTCAAGGGCCAGTGCGGCGGTGAAGATGCGCATTCATTTTGCCTTTCCTTCTCCCCAGGCGGGAGAAGGTGCCTGCCGGATGGCGGGCGGATGAGAGGGCCCACGGTTGAGAGATCAGCAAGACCCCTCAACCGTCATCGCTGACGCGATGACACCTTCTCCCGCAAGGGGAGAAGGATGGGGTGCGCACTACACCTTCTCGATGTTCCAGAACGGCAGAAGTTCCGGAACGCCGATCACGCCGCGCACATTGGCGCGCATCGCGGCGGGCTGCACCCATTGGCCGAGATAGGCGTGCGGCACGAAGTTCCAGGCATTCTCCTGCATGCGCCGTGCCACGGCCTTGCGCGCATCCAGCGTGGCCGCTGCCGCCCATTCGTTGCGCATGACCTCGTGCGCCGCATCCTCCGGCCAGCCGAACCAGCCCTTTTCGCCAATGGCGGCATGGCCCGCGAGGCTGATCGGGTTGCCAACGTTGGCACCTGAGGCCCAGGTAATGAAGATGTTCCAGCCGCCTGCATTGGGTGCGCCCTTGTTGGCGCGACGCTGCACGATGCCGCCCCAATCCGCTGCTGCCAGCTCCACATTGGCGCCGATCTGACGCAGCGCCTGTGCCAGCAGCTGGGCGGAGTTGTTCATGAAGGGAATCGTGGTGGCTTGGAGGATCACGATGGGGCGTCCGTCGTAACCCGATTCCTTCAGCAGTTCCGCAGCCCGCTTCGGGTTGGGGGCTGACTTGAACCAGTCGGTATTGATATCGTTCTCCATCGACGTGCCGCAGGCGAAGAGCGAGCCGCAGGTCTTGGCATATTTCGGATTGGCGAAGGTCGCCTGCATGAAATCCTTCTGGTTGATCAGGTGCAGGATGGCCTGCCGCGCCTTGGGATTGTTGAAGGGGGGATGCAGGAAGTTCATGCGCAACCAGCCCATATTGCCAGTTGGATTGAGGATCTGAAGCCGCAGATCCTTGTTGCCCTCCAGCTGGTCCAGCAGATCGAACGGCGGGCTCTCCATGAAATCGATCTCGCCGGACTGGAGCGCGGAGACCGCAGTCTGCTCGTCCCGGATGTTGTCGAGCACGATGCGATCAAGCTTCATCACCTTGCCGCCGGCGGTGCCATTGACGGCTTCTGGGCGCGGCACGTAATCGGCGCGGCGGTCATAGACATAGGCAACGCCCTGTTTGGTCATGTCGCGGTTCAGCATGCAGGGGCCGGAGCCGATGAACTCTTTGATCTGCTGCATCGGATCCGTCTCGGCCTCGGCTTTGCGCATGACGTAGCAGACGTTGGTGCCAAGCTTGCCCAGCGCGTCCGCCACCATGCCGTAGGGTTCATTCAGCACGATGCGGAAGGTCTTGGCATCGACAACCGGCGTGTCCGCCACGCGCAGGAACATGTGCTGGCCGAAGCCGTCGCGCGCGGCCCAGCGGCGGATCGAGGCCACGCAATCGGCAGCAGTGACAGGTGCGCCGTCCGAGAATTTCAACCCGTCACGCAGCTCGAAGGTATGGGTCTTCTTGTCGTCGGAAATGCCGTGCTTGCTCACCATCTGGGGCTGCGGATTGCCATCGGCATCGGTCGCGAACAGCGTGTCATAGATGAGGCCGCCGTGGTAGTTCGTGACGTTGGCGGTTGTCCAGATCGGGTCGAAGGAGCCGATGTCGCCATGGATGACGGCCCGCAATGTGCGGGCGCGGGTCGGCGCGGTCTGCGCGGTTCCGATGGATGGCAGGCTGAGTGCGGCGGCGGTGGCAAGTCCGCCCTTCAGCGCGGTGCGGCGTGTGGTGGTCATGGCTATCTCCCGTTGGGCGGCCTGACCTCGACGTCCTCCCGACGTTCTCCCGAGCTTGCCGCGCCTGATGCCATTCAGGCACGTGGCGCTTTTTCATGCAAGGGGCGTGTTGGGAATGGTGCTCTAAGCCGCAATTCCCTCGAAAAGCCGCCGGTTCGCCTCCGGTATCGCGACCGGCTTGTTGCTGGCCCTGTCCACATAGACATGGGTGTAGCGGCACAACGCCACGCACATGTCCCCGCCCTCGCGGAAAAGCCCGAGGCGATAGGTGACACTCGAACGGCCGAGATTCACGACCGCCATGCCGACCTCAAGCCGTTCAGGATAGGCGATGCTTGCGAAATAGGTGCAGCCTGTTTCGACGACGAGTCCGACGGTTGTGGATGTCTTCAGATCGAGCAACCCCTCATTCATGAGGTGCCGGTTCACCGCCGTATCAAAATAGGCATAGTAGATCACGTTGTTGATATGGCCAAAAACGTCATTGTCATGCCAGCGCGTGTCGAGCGGAATGAAATGGCGGAAGGCGGAGCGGGGGAGCGGTGTGGGACGGTCTGTCATGGCATGTTCGCTCCTTCTCCCTGGGGAGAAGGTGGTCAGCGGATGCCGACCGGATGAGGGAGAAGCCTGACGGTTTGAGGCTCTCCCTCATCCGTCTGCCTCCGGCAGCCACCTTCCCCCAGGGGGGAAGGAAAGACAAGCAGTCACCACGCCGCCCGGTAGATCGCCAGAGCATCCGCTTCCACAAGTGCCCTGGGATTGTTCACCAGCAGACGTGTCTGCTTCATGGCGTCGCTGGCCAGCATTGCCAGCGCATTCTCGCCGATCTGCATATCCCGGAGGCGCGTCGGCAGGTTCAGCTCCACCGACAGTGCTGCCAGCTTGTCGACAAAGGCTTCCGCGCGTCTGCTTTCTGTCAGTCCGATCAGCTCCGGAAAGACATCACCCGCGATCTCGGCGTAGGCCTGTGCCGCCACCGGCAGGTTGAACGCCAGCACATGCGGCAGTACCAGCGCATTCGAGAGCCCATGCGGGATGTGATAATGCCCGCCCAGCGGATAGGCCAGCGCATGCACCGCGGCGACCGGCGAATTGGCGAAGGCCTGTCCTGCCAGCAGCGAGCCCAGCAGCATGGCACCGCGCGCCTCGCGGTTCTGGCCGTTGTGGACAGCCTCGTGGATGTTGGCGCCCAGCAACCGCAAGGCTTCGCGCGCCAGCGCCCGTGAAACGGGATTGTTGTTCGGGTTGGCGGAGGCATAGGCCTCGATGGCATGCACCATCGCATCCACGCCGGTTGCTGCGGTGATGGCTGGCGGCAAGCCCAGCGTCAGGTCTGGATCGAGCAGTGCCACATCCGGCAGCAGGATGGGCGATAGGACACCCTTCTTCTCGGCCTCACCCGTCGTCACGATCGCGCCCAGTGTGACCTCCGAGCCCGTGCCTGCTGTGGTGG
>JANMFA010000229.1:0-3043 GCA_031377545.1 Hyphomicrobiales bacterium
CATGTTTGGCTCCTTTCGTCGAGAAATTCTCCGGCGGTCTGGACCTTGAGACCGGGGAACAGCAACGCGCCAAAAGCAAGATCGCGCTTGTTGGCCGAAACAATCACCTCAGCGCCTCCGGCTATCGCCAGTTCAATCAGATGGTTGTCCGCTTCATCCCTGAGATTGGGCCTCCAGAGAAAGTGAATCTTGACCCATTCGGCAACACTGAAAAGTGCATCGAGCAGCGCGTCACGGTCGTTGCGTTGAACCGGGCAAGTCTCGAAAAGTGAGTCCCGGGCCATGACATCACGATACTCCATAAAGAGCGCTGAGCCGATCAGGGGTGTGATCTCACGGTTGAGACACATTCTTAAAGCGTGTCGCGGTGCATTCGACGGGTTCATCAAGGCGGAGACAATGATGTTGGTGTCAATGACCACGCGCATGGTATTTTGATAGCATATATGCTGTCGTCAGGCAACGCCACACACCATCACCCCCGCGCGGAAAGCCGCCGGAGGTTTTGTCCGTCCTTGGTGAAAACCGGGGTCTCCGCCATCCGTCGCGTTCTGCGGGGGATGAGGGAGAATGTGGTGTTTGGCGCAGAACGGTCCCCGACGGAGACCCCGGCCATCCGGGTGTGGCATTCACCCGGAATCTGTTCGCTCCAGCCGGTGCACGCGGCGAAGCGGATGATGGGGTAGGGATTTATAGGATAATATTCATATTGTCAAGACGATCGTGACTTCCCTTCCCCCGAGAGGGAAGGTGGCCTTCGCATTTGCGAAGGTCGGATGAGGGCGAATCCCCGAATTCCGTGATTTTCCCTCATCCGGTCGTCATCCGGCGACCACCTTCTCCCATGGGAGAAGGAAGAGTCACCGCACCAAGGCCCGCATCGCGCCGTCCAGCCCGTCCAGCGTGAGGGGAAACATCCGCCCCGCCATCAGCTTCCTCAGCATCACAAGCGAATGCGTGTAGCCCCAGTGCTGCTCCGGCACCGGGTTCAGCCACACCGCGCGCGAAAAGTGATCGGTGATCCGCCCCATCCAGGCCTCGCCAGATTCGGCATTCCAGTGCTCCACCGAGCCGCCGGGATGGCTGATCTCGTAGGGGCTCATCGAGGCATCGCCCACGAAGATCACGCGGTAGTCGCTCCCGTAGGTGCGGATGACATCCTGCGTGGAGATCACCGCCTCGTGCCGCCGCCGGTTTTCCTTCCACACCCGCTCGTAAGGGCAGTTGTGGAAGTAGAAATAATCCATGTGTTTGAACTCGGCTTTCGCGGCCGAGAACAATTCCTCCACTTGCGCGATATGCCAGTCCATCGATCCGCCGATGTCGAAGAACAGCAGCACCTTGATCGCGTTGCGCCGCTCCGCCCGCATCTGGATATCGAGAAAGCCGCGATGTGCTGTGCCCTTGATCGTGCTGTCGAGATCAAGCTCGTCCAGCGCGCCAGAGCGCGCGAATTTGCGCAGGCGGCGCAGCGCCAGCTTGATGTTGCGCGTGCCAAGCTCCACCCCATCGTCGAGATCCTTGAACTCGCGCTTGTCCCACACTTTCACGGCGCGGAAATTGCGGTTGCCCTCCTGCCCGATGCGGATGCCCTCGGGGTTGTAGCCATAGGCACCGAAGGGGGAGGTTCCCGCCGTGCCGATCCACTTGTTGCCGCCCTGATGGCGGCCTTTCTGCTCGGCCAGCCGCTGCTTCAGCGTCTCCCACAGCTTGTCCCAACCCAGCGCCTCGATCTGGGCGCGCTCTTCCGGCGAAAGGTGCTTTTCGGCCAGCTTGCGCAGCCATTCCTCCGGCAGTTCGGCGCTGGCTACGCCTTCAGGCCCTGCGCCTTCGCCCAGCCCCTTGAAGACGGTGGAGAACACCCGGTCGAACTTGTCGAGGTTGCGCTCGTCCTTCACCAGGGCGGATCGGGAGAGGTAATAGAACTGCTCGACGGATTGCTCCGCCAGATCGCGCTTCATCGCCTCCATCAGGGTGAGATATTCCCGGAGCGTCACCGGGACTTTCGCTTCGCGCAGTTGGGTGAAGAAGTTGAGGAGCATGGGGCCGTTCTATCCCGTCACACTCAGTGACACCACCTCATCCCAGCCGCCGTTCCAGGCCTTCCCGAAACCGCCGTTCAGGAACACCTTCTCTGGCGTGATACGCCAGAACCAGAACCCCGGCAGTTGCACGTAAAGCGCGGCCTTCGGGTTCTGCGCGATATAGATCGGGCGTATGCGGTCATATTCCGCCTCGCCGGGACGCGCCGCGCTGGCCCGACCGGTCAGCGTCAGGCGCGGATGCGCCAGTGGATCACCCTTGCCGATGCTGGAGATCAGCAGCGACACGCGGCTCTCGGCCTCCAGATGCCCCGTGTGGCTGGAAAGATGCGAGGTGATGATCAGCGGAGCCAGGTCAGCGTCCCGCGCCAGCGCCACCAGCGACGTGAAGGGCGCACCGGAGGCATCGAGTGTTCCCAGCGTGGCATGTGTTGCGCCGCTGATCAGGTCGCGGATCGTGCCGCGATGGTCGAAAGCGGGCATGGGTGGTTCGGCCATGGTCATCCTTTCGTAACGCTGATTGCCCGGACCATTTCACGTGTCCGTGATCGGCGTGTATGGTTGCCGAGATGGCCCGGTGGGGGAGCGGCGACCCCTCTGCACCGCAAGTGCAAAGCATCCCTGGTTCGAGTCCAGGGCTGGGCCTCCACTTACCTTCTCCTGTCATTCCCCTCCGCTTCACTACGGCCGGGAATGACATATTAGTGAATATGGCTGCCGCCGTTCACATCGATCTCCGACCCCGTGACATAGGCCGAAAGGTCTGACGCGAGGAAGAGATAGCATCCGGCCACATCCAGCTGTGTTCCCACCCGCCCCATGGGCACGCTCGCCAGCACGCCCTGGCGCTGCTCCTCGGTCATTTTTCCCGCGGTGATGTCGGTGTCGATCAGCGAGGGGCAGAACGCGTTGACCCGGATGTTGTCCGGTCCCAGTTCGCGCGCGCAGGCCTTGGTGTAGCCCAGCATCGCGCCCTTGGCGGCCGCATAGGGCGTGCCTCC
>JANMFA010000261.1:0-12384 GCA_031377545.1 Hyphomicrobiales bacterium
CCTCCAGCCTGCCAGCGCCCGCGCTGCCGGATTTCAGCCTCGACAAGGTCATCCGTGTGTTTCCCGACGCGCTGGCAATCACGCTTTTGGGGGCCATCGAATCGCTGCTGTCCGCGGTTGTCGCCGATGGCATGACGGGACGTCGCCACCGCTCCAACGGCGAACTCGTGGCGCAGGGCATCGGCAACATGGCCGCTGTCACCTTCGGTGGCATGCCGGTCACCGGCACCATCGCCCGGACCGCCACCAATATCCGCGCCGGAGCGACCGGCCCGGTTTCCGGCATTCTGCATGCGGGCTACATTCTGGTTTTCATGCTCGTTGCCGCACCGCTGGCCTGGCACGTGCCGCTGGCGGCGCTTGGCGCGGTGCTGGCCGTGGTGTGCTGGAACATGGCGGAAAAACGCGAGTTCTGGCATTTCTTGACAGGCGGTTGGCGGACGGCCACCGTGCTGGTGGCGACGTTCGGTCTGACGATTTTCGTGGATCTGATCGCAGGGATTGCGGCGGGGACTGTGCTGGGGCTCGTGATCGGCAAACGCAACCCTTGACGGCCCCTCCCTGTGCCGCCAAGCCCTCACCACCATGTCCCCGCTCGAATCTCTCCGCACAACCTTCGGCTACCGTGACTTCCGCGAGGGTCAGCGCGAGATCATCGAAGCCGTGCTGGCGGGCCGCGATGTCTTCGCGGTCATGCCCACGGGCAGCGGCAAGTCGATGTGCTACCAGCTGCCCGCCCTCGTCGATGGCAGTTTGACGCTCGTTGTATCGCCTCTGCTGGCCCTGATGCGCGACCAGGTGACGGACCTCAGGCGGCTGGGTGTGGCCGCTGCAACGCTCAACTCCATGACCGGGCAGAGCGAATCCGAGGACATCTGGCGCGAGCTTGAAGCGGGCCATCTGCGCCTGCTGTTTGTCTCGCCTGAGCGGCTTGCCATGGACGGCATGGCGGAAAGCCTGGCCCGGCACGGCGTCAAGCGGCTCGCCATCGACGAGGCGCATTGCATCTCGCAATGGGGTCATGATTTCCGGCCGGAATACCGCATGCTCCCCGAAATCCGCCAGCGTCTGGGGCAAATTCCGGTGATCGCGCTCACGGCAACAGCGGACAAGGCAACACGCGCCGACATCGTGAAGTCGCTTTTCCGGAAGGAGCCGGAAACCTTCGTGCATTCCTTCGACCGGCCCAATCTCTCGCTGGCATTTGCCGCCAAGGACCAGCCCAAACGCCAGATCACGGATTTTCTGGGGAACCAGGGCAGGGTCTCCGGCATCATCTATTGCAATGGCCGCGACCGGACGGAGCGGCTGGCCGAGCACTTGCGCACCAAAGGCTTCGATGCCCTGCATTATCACGCGGGCATGGACCAGAATCTTCGCAACCGGCATCAGGACCGCTTCGTGCAGGACGATCGGGTGATCATGGTGGCGACCATCGCCTTCGGCATGGGCGTGAACAAGCCGGATGTGCGTTTCGTGGTACATGCCGATATGCCGGGCTCGGTCGAGAGCTACTATCAGGAGATCGGCCGCGCAGGGCGCGATGGTCTGCCCAGCGCCACCCTGACGCTCTATGGCAGCGAGGATATGTCGCTCGCCCGCCGCCGCATCCTGCAGAAGGACCTGACTGAGGACCAGCGCCGCATCGAATTGAAGCGCCTGCAGTCCATGATCGATCTCTGTGAAAGCGCGCTGTGCCGCCGTGCGCGGTGTTGACCTATTTTGGCGAGGACAAAGGCCCGTGTGCGGCCTGCGATCTGTGCGGCGGAGCGGCTGTGCTGGTGGATGAGACGGTGGCGGCGCGCAAGCTGCTCTCGGCGGCCTGGCGCACAAGGCAACGCTTCGGCGCGCATCATCTTGCCGATGTGCTGACGGGTGCCACGTCCGAAATCGTCACGCGCAACCGCCATAATGAGTTGCCCACCTTCGGCGTCGGCAATGACAAGCCCAAGGCGTGGTGGTTGACCTTCACGCGCAAATGCTTCGCTTCAGGCCTGCTGGAGGAGACGGAGGGCGACAGGCCCGGCCTGCAACTGACAGAGGCGGGAGAAGCGGTGCTGAAAGGCAGCGAGACTTTCATGATCCGGCAGGACAACCGCAAGCAGGGAGAAACCGACGGCACACGGTCGGGCCGCATGCGCGAGCGCGACAGGCGCAACATGGCCGACATGGGCATGGACGAGCAGGACCAGCAGCTGTTCGAGGCGCTGAAGCATTTGCGCCGCACGCTGGCCGCGGAGGAAGGTGTTGCAGCCTTCATGATCTTCGCAGATCGCAGCCTCATCGACATGGTGAAACAGAAGCCTGCGACCCGCAGCGAATTCGCGCTGGTCAACGGTGTGGGGGAGCGCAAGCTGGAGGCCTATGCAGAGGCGTTCCTGGAGGTGATCGGGGAGACGCTGCGTTAGGGAATCAACCCCGATCCCGCAGCAGCCGCCCCTTCTCCCTGTCCCAGTCCCGCTGCTTCTCGGTCTCGCGCTTGTCGTGCAGCTTCTTGCCCTTGCCCAGCGCGATCTCGACCTTGGCGCGGCCCTGATCGTTGAAGAACAGCTTGAGCGGCACGATGGTCATGCCTTCACGCGAAATCGCGTGAAACAGCCTGGCGATTTCCTTCTTGTGCAGGAGCAGCTTGCGGGGGCGTTTCGGCTCATGGTTGAAGCGGTTGGCCTGCAGATATTCGGGAATGTAGGAATTGATCAGGAACAGTTCGCCGTTCTCGTTCGAGGCATAGCTCTCCGCGATCATCGCCTTGCCAAGCCGGAGGCTTTTCACCTCCGTGCCGGTGAGCATGACGCCCGCCTCGACGACATCACCGATCTCGTAGTTGAATCGCGCCTTGCGGTTGTCGGCGATCAGCTTGTAGCGGCTCTTTTTCGGTTTGCCCGAAGGCTGCGGCTTGGCCACCGCCGGTTTCGTGGGGATGGTGCTCATGGACGACGCATCTGCATCAATTCAGCAGACCTGCATGTACCAGCGCCTGGCGGATGGCATCCTTCGTACCGGCCGTAACGGAGAGAAGCGGCAGACGCACCTCCTCGTTCATGCGGCCCAGCAGGTTGAGGCCAGCCTTGGCGCCAGCGAGGCCGGGCTCCATGAATGTGGCATCATGCAGGGGCACGAGGCGATCCTGCACAGCAAGCGCACCCGCATAATCTCCCTTGAGAGAGAGGTTCTGCATCTCGGCGCACAGCTTTGGGGCGATGTTGGCGACAACGGAAATGCAGCCGTGGCCACCGGCAGCGTTATAGGCCAGAGCCGTCATGTCCTCGCCCGAGAGCTGGATGAAATCCGGGCCCATCAGATGCCGCTGCTGTGAGACGCGCGCAACATTGCCGGTCGCATCCTTGACGCCTGTGATGTTGCGACGGCGCTCGTAAAGCCGCGCCATCGTGGCGTTCGACATGTCCACAACCGAACGCGGTGGAATATTGTAGATCAGGATGGGAATGCCCACGGCGTCATCGATCGTGGCGAAATGCTGATAGAGGCCCTCCTGCGTCGGCCTGTTGTAATAGGGTGTGACGACCAGCAACGCGTCGGCACCGGCCTTCTCGGCGTGCTTCGCCAGATCGATCGCCTCAGCCGTGTTGTTCGAGCCTGCTCCGGCCACAACGGGTGCGCGGCCCCTGGCTTCCGAGACGCACCATTCCACCACCAGCTTGTGCTCGGCATGGGAGAGCGTGGGGCTTTCGCCGGTGGTGCCAACAGGCACGAGACCGGAAGTGCCGTTGTCGATCTGCCAGCTGACATGCGACCGGAATGCCGCCTCGTCCAGTTTGCCGTTCCGGAAGGGAGTGACAAGCGCAGTGAGTGATCCCTTGAGCGAACGGCGAGCGGACATGGCAACGAACCTTTGAGAGACAATGCGACTGACCGGGTTGCTTTAACCGCGCTTTGGGCCCGATGCAAAGGGAAAGGGGCATTCAGCGCTTCATGCGCAATGTGTCCGTCTTGTCCATCATCCACATCAGCAGTTGCAGGGGCGGTGTGCTGTCGGGTGTGATGGGCACGCCTGCTCCAGGTGCTGTCGAGAGGCCTGGAGTGATCTGCTCAAGGGACAAGGCGATCATTTCCCACTCCGGGAAGCTCCGGTTCCGGATCGGGCGGGTCAGCAAGGTCTTTAGGCTGGCATGGCGTTTGTCCTGCCCGATCCTGCCATATGTCTCCGTGACGGCAGCATCAGACCCTTCAATGATCTGGAGGAACCAGTCAGCGTTATGGCAAAGGCAGCCTGTGATGCCGTTGAGGTCGTTGTGCCTGACAGCGCTGCCCACGATCGATGCCAGTTCCTGTGATTGGCCAGTGGCAAGCAGGCGCGGCCGACTGCAATACATCAACTGTAACATGGGCATGATTCTGCCTCTTTTTGACTGCTTTACCAGCCTTCTCTTTGTTGGTTAACGATCCGTCAAGACCTCCCATGCACGAATACGAGCGATTGACCCGAGGGGCCTGACGATGATCCATATTCTTGCACGTCTGGCTCTTCCCCTGTCCGTGGCCACGGCCCTCTCGGCGTCATGGGCAACGGTTGCCCATGCGCAGTTGGTCCAGCTTGCCGACCCGATGACAACGGGATCCCTTCCCGCTGAACGTCCGTTGACGATGGTCGCTGCGGACCGTTCACCGGAGATCGGGTTGCTGAAATCCGCAGCCGACATTTATCGCAAGGGTGATCTCGCGGCAGGTGACGCCGTGGCCCAGCGGATCACGGATGCGCAGACGAAAGTCGCGGCGGAATGGGTCGCCATCCGCACGCTTGGGCGATCCGTTGGCTTTGACCGGTTGAACCGGTTCATCACGGCCAATCCCGGCATTCCCATGCAACGCTGGCTGCAGCGCAAGGCCGAGGATGCCCTGATCATCGAGCGTGTGCGGGCCGACAAGGTTCTGGCTTTCTTCGCGGAGCGCCAGCCCGAAGGTGCCAATGGCCGTGCGGCGCTGGCTGTGGCGCGCGCCGCCCGGGGTGATCAGACGGCGGAGCGGCTTGCGCTCGATGCCTACCGCGACCGCACGATCACCCGGGATGTTGCGGAGTTTCTGGAAAAGACCTTTCCGGATGTTCTCTCGCCCGCCGAAAAGGTGCTGCGGGCGCACCGGCTGATCATGAACAACCAGCGCGCCGAGGGGCTGCGCCTCGCGGGCACCCTCGGCGGGGAACAGCTGAAGCTCGCGCAGGCGCTCGCCGCCGCGCAAGGCAAGGGTGCGGAATCCCAGCCGCTGGATGCGGTCTCCCCCGAACTGCGGACGCATTCCTCGTTCCGGCTCGCACAGGCGCAGATCCTGCGCCGTCAGGACAAGCTTGGCGAGGCACTGCTGGCCATGGTGAAAGCACCACGCGATGCTGCCTTGCTGGCGGATCCTGACGAGTGGTGGACCGAGCGGCGCATTCTGGTGCGTCGCCTGCTGGATGCCAGCGATCCCGCAGCGGCCTATCGTGTCGCCGCCGAGCATGGAGCGGTTTCCACCGGACGCCGCGCCGAAGCCGAGTTTCATGCGGGCTGGATCGCGCTACGCTATCTCAACTATCCGCAGACTGCGCTGATCCATTTCAATGAATCGGCACGGCTGGCGGAACTCACGGCGGCCAAGGCACGCGCCGCCTACTGGCGTGGCCGTGCGCTTGAATCAGGAGCTCTGGGAGAGGGCACCAGTGCCGACGCCTTTGAGGCAGCAGCAGCATTGCCCGCGACCTACTACGGTCAGCTCGCTGCAGGCAGGCTTGGCCGTGATGCCCTGCACCTGCCGGTGACGGATGCCTCGGATATGGATGAGGCCATGGTGACGGTGAGCCCGGCTGGGCAGTTGATCCAGCGCCTGCTGGATGCCGATCTGAAGGATCTTGCCACGCCACTGGCCATCGACTTTGCGCGAACCGCGCCGTCCGCCAGCCATGTCGATGTGATCGCGAAACGCTTCATGGCGATGGGTGATGCGTCAACGGTCCTGAGCATCGGCAGGCTGGCAACGGCACGAGGGCTGGCGCTGGAGCAGCATGCGTTCCCGACCTTCGGCATTCCGCGCTACCAGCCGCTGCCAGGATCACAGGACAAGGCGATGGTCTATGCCATCGCGCGGCAGGAAAGTGCCTTCAATGCGAAGGCGGTGTCCCACGCCAATGCACGCGGGCTGATGCAGATGTTGCCGTCCACGGCATCCCGCACGGCCAGCCGCTTCAAGGTGCCGTTCAGTGCGGACAGATTGATTGCGGAGCCCGCCTTCAACGCCATGCTGGGTGCCGCGCATCTGGGAGAACTCATGGAGGAGACGAAAGGCTCCATCGTGATGACTTTCGCCTCCTACAACGCTGGCGGTGGCCGCGTGCGCGAATGGATCGCCGCCTTCGGTGATCCCCGCCAGCCCGGCGTGGATGTGGTGGACTGGGTGGAGCGCATCCCGTTCTACGAGACCCGCCACTACGTGCAGAAGATCATGGAGAATTATCAGGTCTATCGCGCCAGATTCACAGACAACCGTTCTGCGCTGCTCATTGGCGAGGATATGGAGCGCGGTCGGCGGCAGTGAGGGCTCTTGCCTCCTATAACGTTATGCGTTATGAGGCATCGTGATCATCAGTTTCAGCAATGGCGAAACCGAGAGGATCTGGAACGGCAAGAACAGCCGCAAGCTGCCGCCGGATATCCAGGCTGCGGCACTTCGCAAGCTGCGTCTGATGAACAATGCACAGAGACTGGACGATCTGCGTGTTCCACCGGGAAACCGGCTTGAACGGCTCAGCGCAGATCGTGTCGGTCAGCATTCCATCAGGATCAATGACCAGTGGCGTATTTGCTTTCGCTGGACAGAGCAGGGACCAAGCCATGTCGAAATCGTCGACTACCATTGAAAGCGAATTTCTTCCGAACCCCCATCCCGGGGATATCCTCATGGAGGAGTTCCTCAAACCCTTGGGCCTCAGCCAGAACGCCCTTGCCAATGCTATCCATGTTCCACCGCGCCGCATCAACGAGATCATTCTGGGCAAGCGTGCGGTAACGGCGGATACGGACCTCAGGCTTGCCCGCTACTTCGGACTCTCCGAAGGGTTCTTCATGGGCCTTCAGTCGGATTATGAGTTGATGGCGGCCAGACGACGATTGAGCAGTGTGCTGGACGGGATAATGCCGAGGGCGGCTTGAAAGAATTGGCTCATCTTGACATCAGAATAAATTCCTATTATAGGCTTTTCCCATCATCACATGCGTGAAGGCGGCGGCCGGGCCAGCGGGCTTTTGATGATGTCGGCGGGTCGTCTGTTGCCTGACCACGGCGGCAGGCGACCCTGCTGGCGGAAGCGCCGGGGTGGTTTTCCGCCCAGCAAGCCTGAACTGCCCAGATACACCCTCGATGCCCGCTTGTTGTGGCTGAGGGCCATCTCGGCATTCTCAGTTATCGGGAACCCCCGGTCCTTACGGACGCGGGGCCGTATGCGCTATTTCACGCGCTCGCCCGGATAGACGCCCCAGAGGCGCTCCTGCGGCAGCCAGCCGTCGAACCCGTCGCCAACCAGGCGACACCATCTGCCCGTGCATTGCTCGACAGAGCCGATGACGCCGGGCTGCAGGCGGGCCACCACCTGCGTGCTCTCGCTGTCGCGGGCATAGAGCGGAATGTCAGGCTGCGTCAGCTTTGGATTGATCTGCGCGGTGCGCCGCCCCGAGAGGCGGGAATGGAAAACCCAGCCGTCATCGCCTTCCGAATCGCGCACACGGCGCCAGTTTTCGAATTCGGCGATGATCTCGACGGGAACGCCTTCCTTCTTGAACACCCACTTGATGCGGTGATCCTTGGATGGGCCTTCGCGCATCGGTGTGTCCGAGGGTTTGAGGCTGACAAAGCGGGGCACGGGCAGGCCGCTGACAGAGCCCGTGGTTTCCTGCGCGACGGCAGGAATCACACCGGCCGACACGACCATGGCGGCCATCAGAATTGTCAGATTGAACACACGCAACGCCATTATCCCCGACCGCCTTCTGCAGTGATCCTCCAACGCTGCGTCGCATCGAATTTCGACACGAGCAAGGCGGAAGAGTCGAAGCTGTCCTTGTGCTAACGCACTTCTTGGCTACACCGGAACCGATATAGTTGTGAACAGGCCTTCGACAGTTTGATTGTTTGTCGCAGGAGCCTGTTAAGGGTGTATGAAGGAACGGCCCGCCGACGGCATGAAAAGGGTGAGGACCAAGGGCAACGATGCCTTATCGTAAATCGACCGTTATCATTACTCGCAAATTGCCCGATCACGTCGAGCTTCGCATGGGAGAGCTCTTCGGTGCCCGGCTCAACCCAGCCGACACGCCGATGGACGCCGCCGCCCTGAAACAGGCCGCGGCCGAGGCCGACGTGCTGGTGCCGACGGTGACCGACCGGATCGACGCCGAGATCATCGCTGCTGCCGGGCCAAAACTGAAGCTCATCGCCAATTTCGGCAATGGCGTCGACAATATTGACGTCAAGGCGGCCTATGCGCGGGGCATCACCGTCACCAACACGCCGGGCGTGCTCACGGATGATATGGCGGATTTTACGATGGCGCTGATCGTCGCAGTGTCGCGCCGCTTCGTCGATGGCTCGCGGGCCGTGACATCAGGCAAGTTCACCGGCTGGTCGCCAAGCTGGATGCTGGGCCAGCGCATCACGGGCAAAAGACTTGGCATCGTCGGTCTCGGGCGCATCGGATTTGCGCTTGCCAGGCGGGCCAAGGCATTCGGATTGCAGATCCATTATCACAACCGCCGCCCGGCCGCCCCCCGCATCGAGCAGGAGCTGGACGCGACCTACTGGGACAGCCTCGACCGTATGCTGGGCCGCATGGACATCGTTTCCATCCATTGCCCGCACACGCCTGCGACGTTCCATCTGCTGTCCGGGCGCAGGCTGAAGCTGCTGCAACCCCATGCAACCCTGATCAACACCGCGCGCGGCGAGATCGTGGATGAGGAAGCGCTGGCGGATCTGCTGGAGCAGGGCAAGCTCGGAGGGGCCGGTCTGGATGTGTTCGAACACGAACCGCAGGTCAATCCGCGGCTGATCAGGCTGGCGGAGCAGGGACGGGCGGTGCTGTTGCCCCATATGGGCTCCGCGACGCTCGAAAGCCGCATCGAGATGGGCGAGAAGGTCATCATCAACGTCAAGACCTTCATTGACGGGCATCGGCCGCCTGATCGCGTGCTGCCGGGCGCTGAATGACAATCCGCATATAGCGCAAGCTTTTACCGACGGTTGAAAGGCTTTGTTTAGCCCCGAGGCGTAGCGTGATCTCGGTTTACGCAAGGTCACCCACTCCGTGGTCGAGATTTCACGCAACGCTGGCAGCTATGCCATGATCGCAGCGGCTTCCCTGAAGCCGAACGCCGAGGCGTTGAGCAAGCTCGCCCAGGCGGCCGGCAATTCCGTCTCCACCACGCGAACATCCCTGCAGACCCAGTCGGGTGATCTGAAGCGTTTCGTCCAGAAAGTTTCGGTTGAAGCCGATGCGGCGGCGTCGCTCGAGACCGCACGCGGCCTCAGCCGCTCTGGCGATATCTCGGCAACCATTGCAGATGCCCTGAAAGCGATGCAGCAGCGCTTCGCCTACACGGAAAGTCGCAACAGCAGCCGGCCCTCGTCGTCATCCGGAAATTCTGCCGGCGCCGCGCTGGTGGCCATGCTGCGAAGCGCGCAATCGGATGACGAAGGTTTCGACTTCTCGGCCCTGCTGGTGCGGACAAGCTCGCGCGTCAAGCCCAGCCAGATCTCGGTGTCGGCGGGCAGGCAGGATCACCCCGACGTGTTTGAGCGGGGCGTTCCGCTCACGACGGCGGTCGGCGGCCTGGCCACCACGGTCGTGACAAAGACGGCGCTGCGCGCTGAAACGGTGGCTGTCCTGCTCGACAAGTCGGATCCCGGCGCAGGCAGCATTCCCGGTGTCGTCTATGTGCCGGATGGTTCGCCGCGCAGCGAGAACGAGGGCTTCTTCATCAAGACGGTGACAGGCAGCGCCAATGACACGGTGGTGCTGGATACCCGTGACCAGACGAATGACGATACGCGGCTGTCGGCCATTGATGTCGATACCGGAGATGGCAGCGATGTCATCTTCATCGCCGGCAACAACATCTCGCGGGTGAACGCGGGCGCAGGCGATGACTTTGTCGCGGTGGAAGGAGACGCCATCGTCGACGGCGGCGATGGCAATGATCTGATCTACGCCCGTACCGCCTCTGGCGATGCAGGAGATGACATCATCTTCACCGATGGATTTGCATCCGGCGGGGCCGGTGACGACAGCATCATGCTGTTCTCGCTGGACTCGGAGAATGACGATGTAGCCAAGATCGCCTACGGCGGAACTGGCGATGATGAGATCGTGGCCAGTGTCAGCGCCAACATCGACGGTGGCGAGGGAGACGATGTCCTGATCTTGCGTGATGGCGGTTTTGCGGGCGGTGGTGAAGGCAATGACACGATCTCGGCCTGGGCTGCTGCGACGGTCGAGGGTGGCGCTGGCAACGATGATATTATGATGCTCTTGGGCGGCAGCGTTAATGCGGGAGAAGGCGACGACAAGGTTGTCAGCGGCAACTACGCCTTTGTGACCGGCGGCAAAGGCAGCGACACGATCGAGATGGATGGCGGCGGCGTTTACACCTTCAACAAGGGTGACGGCAACGATGTTGTGACTCTGGACAAGGTCCGGGTTGGCCTTGATGACCTCAAGAAGAACCTGGTCAATCGCGTCGTGATGGATGGCTATGACTACACCGAACTTGCCGTGACCGTTGGCGGCGTGGATCTGGTGATCAAGCCGACCGGCCTGAACATTCAGGGCGACAACCTGAAGGTTAGCCGCGAGGTGCTGGGCAAGATGGAAGTCGTTTTCCGCAAGGGCGGCTTCGAGCAGGTGCTGAAAATTGACGGGCTGACCCAGACGCTGGGTGCCAAGGTGCCCTACACGCCCGCGCCATAGACCGCTTCAGACGATCCTGACAATCGCCTCGATCTCCACCGTGATATTGCCGGGCAGCGAGCCCATGCCAACGGCGGAACGCGCGTGGCGGCCCCTGTCGCCCAGAACAGCCACGAACAGATCCGAACAGCCGTTGATCACCTTGGGATGACCGGCAAACTCCGGCGTCGCATTGACCATGCCGAGCACCTTGATCACCTCGACCCTGTCGAGATCGCCGCCCGCCGCTTCCTTCATGGCGGCCAGCAGGCCCAGACCTGTCAGCTTGGCGTGCTCATAGGCCTGTTCCCAGGTCACATCGGCACCCACCTTGCCGGTGGCCTGGGTGCCGTCCGGGCGCTTCGGCCCCTGTCCCGAGAGATAGACCATGTCGCCCACGCGCTTGAAACGCACGTAGTTGGCGATGGGCGCGGGCATCACAGGCAGGGTGAGGTTGAGAGCCTTGAGGTTGGCTTCGGCTGGCATGGGAGGTTTCCGGATGTTGCCTTCTCCCCTCGGGAGAAGGTGGTCGCCGGATGGCGACCGGATGAGGGAGAAACACGACGGTCAGGGGTTCTCCCTCATCCGTCATGCTTTGAATGACACCTTCCCCCACAGGGGGAAGGAAAAAGCGTCAAACCCGCTTGAACTTCCCGCTGCGCTTGGGATGCCACCACTTGCCCTTGAGCACGACACCCTCCGACACGATGCGCTGGTTGCCGATGAGGTGCTCGCCCACCACGTCGACATAATCGAACTTGCCTTCCTTCACGGTGAGGATCGTCGCGTCGCCCAGAGATCCCGGCTTGAGCGAGCCGTATTCCGTGCGCTGCAGCATCATGCCCGCGTTCAGCGTGGAGGCTGCCACGACATCGTAGAGGCTCATGCCCATGCAGAGGAATTTCGACATCGTCGTCACCTGATCGAAGGCCGGCCCTTCGATGCAAAGCGTATGGACGTCGGAGGAGATCGTATCGGGATAGAAGCCATTGGCGAGCATGGCGCGCGCTGTCTTGAAGGCGAAGGAGCCCTTGCCATGGCCGATGTCGAAGAGCACGCCGCGCTTGCGTGCAGCGAGCACCGACTGCTTGACGGTGCCCTGCGCAGTGCTCGGCGTGTTGGGGAAGGGGCGGAAGGCGTGGGTCAGGATATCGCCGGGGCGCAGTTTCTCGATCACCTCGTCATAGGAGGGAGGCGGGTGGTCGAGATGACACATCAGGGGCATGCCGACATGCTCGGCCACCTGCAGAGCCATGTTGAGGGGGGCCGTACCCTGATCGCCCGACGAATGGCGTCCCACGCGCACCTTGATGCCGACGATGAGATCACGGTTGGCGGCCGCCACTTCCGCGCATTCGATCGGTGCCATCATGCGGACGTCCTCGCTCTCGCCCACCATCACGGTCTTGGAGAAGCCGAAGATGCCGGCGAAGGAGACGTGGAGATAGGCGAGGATG
>JANMFA010000271.1:0-3190 GCA_031377545.1 Hyphomicrobiales bacterium
CCAGCCGCTGCGTCCGCCCGTGCAGCCTGAAACCTCGAGCGCCAGCAAAAAGGCATGCGAGACGAACGGATTCGGTTTTCCGGGCGTATCGCTTCCGGCAGCGCAGGCATCCCAATCACGCGCCTGGATGGCAGCCAATGACGGTTCCACACGAATCCGGAAGGTAGGCCGTTCAGACGTCACGCAGGTTCCCACACAGTTCACGTTCTTCACCGTGGAGCGATGTTCGCGATGTTGCAACTGCGCAAAAAGCCTCGGGCATCGGTGCGCCTTGCATCAGGGCGTCCCGAAGCTCACATGCAGATAACATCGTTGCTCATCCTGGACTGGAACTTTCATGGCAACCGCTCAACCCAAATCCGCTTCTGTCCCCTTGCTCGAGTCGCATAGAAGCCCGGTCCATATCGAGGCTGTCACGCTGATCGTCCGCGATCTTGACCGTGTCGCACTTTTCTACCGGGACGTGATCGGATTGACGGTTCTGCACAGCACCGGACTGCGTGTCGTGCTCGGCAATGACGGCGTGGCCCTCATAACGCTCATCGGCGACAAGGATGCTCCTGCCGCTCCCGAAGGTGCGCCAGGACTGTTCCACACGGCCTTTCTCCTGCCAGAACGTCGTCACCTCGCCCAATGGCTTCAAACGGCTGCGCAGAACCAGTGGGCGCTGGAAGGCATGGCGGACCATCTGGTGAGCGAAGCCTTCTATCTCTCTGATCCGGAAGGAAACGGCATCGAGATTTATCGCGACCGCCCGCGATCTGACTGGATCTATGATGGCGACAAGGTTCGGATGGCGAACACCCGGATCGATGTGCCTCAGTTGCTGACCCTGGCTGACGGCGACGAGGTGGGGAATGGCTACCGGATGCCAGCGGGAGCCCGCATCGGCCATGTGCATCTGTGCGTCAACGCACTGGAACCCGCCGCTGCAGTCATCGCCCGGCAATGGGGCATGCCGGTCATGTGCAACTACCCCGGTGCCACATTCTTTGGCAGCGGCGGCTATCACCACCATATTGCAACCAATGTCTGGCGCACGAATGGCGGACAGCACCGGGAGCAGGAGCAGACAGGTCTGGCGGGCGTCACACTGGCCGCTGATCGCGAGCACTACGCCAAGCTGGCCGGAGCCTGGAAAGTCACTGGTGGACAGGTCAATGACACCGGCGCCATTCTGACGACACTCGATGGCCTGACCTTCAACCTGATCCAGAAGGCGTGAACCAAAGGTTCACAGGTCCAGGAATTCCTTGCTGGCAAAAGCCGCATTGTCCTGGATGAAGGCGAAACGCGCCTCGGGCTTGTTGCCCATGAGCCGTTCGACGGAATCGGACGTGTCGGCCCGCTCGTCATTCTCGACAACAACCTTGAGGAGCGTCCGCTTCTTCGGGTCCATGGTGGTTTCCTTCAGCTGTCCGGGCAGCATTTCGCCCAGGCCCTTGAAGCGGCCGACCTCGATCTTGCCGCGCGCTCCCAGCGAAGCGATGATTTCGTCCCTGTGTTTCTCGTCCCGGGCGTACAGGCTTTTCGTGCCCTGTTGCACGCGAAACAATGGTGGGCAGGCGAGATAGAGATGGCCCCGCTCGATCAGGCGCGGCATCTGGCGGTAGAAGAAGGTGATCAGCAGCGATGCGATATGCGCTCCGTCCACGTCAGCATCGGTCATGATGATGACCCGCTCATAGCGCAAGTCGTCATCGCGATATTGCGAGCCCATGCCACAACCCAGCGCTTGCGTCAGATCAGAAAGCTGCTGGTTTGCCCCCAGTTTCTCCCGCCCGGCGGAAGCTACGTTGAGGATTTTGCCCCGCAGCGGCAAAATCGCCTGTGTCGCACGATCGCGGGCCATTTTTGCTGATCCGCCTGCGGAATCTCCCTCGACGATGAACAGTTCCGAACCCAAAGCGCCGGTGTTCGAGCAATCCGCCAACTTGCCTGGCAGGCGCAGCTTGCGTGTCGCTGTTTTGCGCGCGACGTCCTTCTCGGCCCGGCGGCGCAGCCGGTCTTCCGCGCGCTCCACCACGAAATCGAGCAGCTTCTCCGCCTGGTTCTTGTAGGCTGCGAGCCAGTGATCAAAAGCGTCGCGGATGGCATTCTCGACGATGCGGGAGGCTTCCACCGTGGCCAGCTTGTCCTTGGTCTGGCCGACGAATTCCGGCTCGCGGATGGCGACGGACAGCATGGCCGAGATCTGCACCATCACGTCGTCGGTCGTGACATCCTTGAAGCGCTTGGACTGACCCACGCGTTCGGCATGATCCTTCAGTGCGCGCAGCATGGCGGTTCGGAATCCGCCTTCATGGCTGCCGCCGTCCGCCGTGGGGATCGTGTTGCAATAGGACGAGATGTGGCCGTCTTCTTCGGTCAGCCAGGCCACGGCCCATTCAACGGCACCGTGCTTGCCGACTTCTCCGGCGCGCCCCGCGAACATCTGGTCGGTGACAAGCACCTTGCCCTCGATCTCGCGGGTCAGATAGTCCTTCAGGCCGCCAGGAAAGCGGAACACTGCCTTTTCGGGCACGCCATCGCCCTTGAGCAGGGAAACGTCGCAGGTCCAGCGGATTTCGACACCACCAAACAGATAGGCCTTGGAGCGCGCCATCTTGAACAGGCGGGCAGGCGAGAACTGCGCGCCGTCCTTGAAGATCTGGGCGTCCGGCTTGAAGCGCACGGAAGTGCCACGCCGGTTCTGCACTTTCCCCAGATGCTCAACACCGCCCAGTGGCAGCCCGCGCGCGAAGCTCTGCCTGAACAGCTGCTGGCCTCGGGCGACCTCGACCTCGACCAGTTCCGACAAGGCGTTGACGACGGAGATGCCCACGCCGTGCAGGCCTCCCGACGTTTCATAGGCTTTGCCATCAAACTTGCCGCCCGCATGAAGCGTGCACATGATGACTTCCAGTGTCGACTTGCCGGGAAACTTGCGGTGTTCCTCCATTGGAATGCCGCGTCCATTGTCCGTGACAGTCAGGAATCCGTCTGTGCCGAGGCTGACCTCGATGAACGTGGCATGGCCCGCAACAGCCTCATCCATCGAATTGTCGATCACTTCGGCAAAGAGATGGTGCAGCGCTTTTTCGTCGGTGCCGCCGATATACATGCCCGGCCTGCGGCGCACGGGTTCGAGGCCTTCCAGGACCTCGATTGAATCGGCGTTGTAATCTCCTGCGCCGACGGCCTTGGGCGG
>JANMFA010000534.1:0-3225 GCA_031377545.1 Hyphomicrobiales bacterium
CTCAGTCATAGCGCAGTTCCGTCGCCTTGCCGCGGAACACATAATAGGAGAACGCTGTGTATCCCGCGATACAGGGCAGTACGACCATGGCACCCATAAGAATGATGAACAGGCTTTCGGGCGCACTGGCTGCCTGCCAGATCGTCAGTTTCTCCGGAACAATATAGGGATAGAACGAATAGGCGAGGCCCAGAAAGCCCAATACGAAGAGGCTGACGGCACCCATGAACGGCACGTAGTCGAGGCTGTGGTCGGCGCGCGGCATGCGCTTCAGGAACACCCATGTCGCCACCAGCAAGGCCCCTGTCATCAGCGGAATGGGGGCCAGCCCGATCATGTTGGGCAGTGAAAACCAGCGCTCGAAGATGCGCGGTGAGACCAGCGGCGTGGCAACCGATACTGCCATCACGCCGAGCGCCGTCAGCACGAGCGTGATCTTTGCCCACCACACTGCACGCCTTTGCAGGTCGCCATCGGTCTTAGCGATCAGCCATGTCGCGCCGACAAAAGTGTAGGCCGCAGCCAGCCCCAAACCTGCCATGAGCGCAAAGGTCTGGGCCGACAGCGTGTCCTGAAATCCCATGAGATAGTGTCCAAGCATGTAGCCTTGTGTCAGTGACGCCAGCAGTGATCCACCGATGAAGGCCCAGTCCCACCAGCGATGATACTGCTGCTGCGCCTTGACACGGAACTCGAAGGCGACGCCGCGCATGGTCAACCCGAGCAGCATGAGGGCCACCGGCAGATAAAGCGCTGTGAGCACCATGCCATGGGCGGAGGGAAAGGCGACCAGCAATAGCCCGATGCCGAGCACCAGCCATGTCTCGTTGGCATCCCAGAACGGGCCGATGGTGGCGACCATCTTGTCACGTTCTGGCCGGTCTGCACTGGCCATAAGCATGCCAACGCCCAGATCGTATCCATCGAGAATGACATAGGCGAGAATGGAAATGCCCATCAGGCCTGCGAAGATCAGCGGCAGCGTATGGGCGTCCAGAAAATTCAGCATGGTCTTTCTACACGTCCTTCGCCAGAGCACCCGCAGGATGATATCCCGCGCCTGCCTTCACCACGCCTGCGCTGCTCGGTGTCGCGACAGCCTGCAGGCCCTTATTGGCGAGATGGAACAACACCGAGATATAGGCCGCGATCAGTACCACATACGTCGCCAGATACATCGCCAGGGTCGTGCTGATCATGCCCGCCGTTACTTTCGATGCTGCCTGCGCCGTCGTTAGCACACCGGTGACAAGCCAGGGCTGGCGACCGATTTCCGTGACATACCAGCCGGACAATGTGGCGATCCAGCCTGCGAAGGTCATGGCGACCAGCGTGTACGCGAGCGGACGGTTCAGCGTTCCCTTGCGCCACAAGGTCCAGCCCGCAAACCACGACACCAAAAGCATCAACATGCCGATGCCGACCATGATGCGGAAGGCGAAGAACACAGGAGCGACCGGCGGGTGCAGGCGGGTTCCATCCGCTGCAACAAAGTCGTTCAGGCCCGGAATGACGCCTGCCGGATCGTGCTTTAAGATCAGGCTGGCCCCGTTGGGAATAGCAATCTCGAAGCGGTTTGCGCGCGTCGTCTGGTCCGGCAGTGCGAACAGCACAAGCGGAACATTTCCGCGCGTTTCCCAGTTGGCCTCCATCGCCGCCACTTTGGCCGGCTGGTGCTTCAGGGTGTTGAGACCATGCATGTCGCCGACGACGATCTGGATCGGAATCAGTACGGCACCGATGGCTACGCCGGTGCGCAAGGCAGCCATGACGTCCGGTCCGCGATCATTGCGCAGCCAGCGCCATGCTGAAAGACCCGCAATGAGGAAGGCGCACGTCAAACCTGAGGCAATCAGCATGTGGACCAGTCGGTATGGCATCGAAGGATTGAAAATGATGGTCCACCAATCTGTGGCAAAGGCCACGCCATCGCGCAACTCATGACCGGCGGGCGTGTGCATCCAGGAATTGAGCACGATGATCCAGAACGCGGACATGGTGGTGCCGAACGCCACCAGAAACGTCGCGAGCGTATGAACCCAGTTGGGGACCTTGCGGAACCCAAAAAGCATGATGCCAAGAAACGTCGCTTCGAGAAAGAACGCCGTCAACACTTCATAGGCCAGCAGAGGCCCGGCTATGTTACCAACGCTCTGCATGAAGCCCGGCCAGTTTGTGCCGAACTGAAAACTCATGGTGATGCCCGAAACGACGCCCAGCGCGAAGGACAGCGCGAACACCTTAACCCAGAAGCGGTAGGCGTTCATCCACGCCTCATTGCGCGTCGCACTGAAACGCACCTTGAAGAACAGCAAGACCCAGCCCAATGCGATGGTGATAGTGGGGAACAGGATGTGGAACGAAATGTTGGCGCCAAATTGTATGCGCGCGAGCACGATCGGATCCATGAGATCAACCTCCGGCTTGACTTGATGTGGCCCGGCGGCCCTTGCCGCCCGGCAATGCAAACAAACGGTCCTTCATTTCGAGCACTTTGACGACTTTCGAGCCCATCGAGAGCAGTTGGATAAGCCGCTCTGTCTCCAGCTTCTGCACATCGGCATACCAGCCGGTCATCAAATCGATCAGTTCGTGCATATCCTTCAGCCGCGCTTGGGCATAACGCTCGGCATCACTGCCAGGAGACTGCATCAGAAGTTCGCGCAGCATCGTCAGCGTCGGGTCGATCTCGCGCTTCTTGCGCTCGTCCACCAAGGTGCGGACGATGGCGTAGATATCGTCGGGGGTGCCGAAGAACTCGCGCCGGTCGCCCTGCACGTGCCTTGGCTTCAGGAGATTCCAGTTCTGGAGTTCCTTCAGGCCCATCGACACATTGGAGCGCGAGATACCCAGAGCCTCCACAATCTCGTCGGCACAAAGCGGCTTTTCGGCCACGAACAGCACGGCATAGATCTGCCCCACTGTGCGGTTTATACCCCAACGGCTGCCCATTTCGCCGAAATGGAGGACGAAAGCTTCGCAGAGAGGGGGTAGGTTCATGATCATTTCCAATTTTCAGACAATCCTGAAAATAGAGGAAATTCTGAAAATGACAATGACGGTCTTGTCGCATGGCCCCGGGGTGGCTTGGAGGGATATGATCATACGATCAAAACGATTCACGGCGGCGCAAACGCAATGGTTCAGATCGTCTGGTTCAAACGCGATCTTCGAACAGTGGATCACAAGCCGCTGGTTGAAGCGGGCGTTGCAGGCAACGTGTTG
>JANMFA010000361.1:0-1699 GCA_031377545.1 Hyphomicrobiales bacterium
GCGTCGGAGGCATCAAGGCCGATGACATCCTCGATCTGCTGCTTGATGCGCTCAGGCTCGGCGGCGGGCAAGTCCACCTTGTTCAGGACAGGCACGATCTCGTGATTGGCGTCGAGCGCGTGATAGACGTTGGCCAGCGTCTGGGCTTCCACGCCCTGCGAGGCATCGACCACCAGCAGCGAGCCCTCGCAGGCCGCCAGCGAGCGCGAGACCTCATAGGCAAAATCGACGTGGCCCGGCGTGTCCATCAGGTTGAGGATGTAGGTCTTGCCGTCCTTTGCCTTGTAGTCGAGCCGCACAGTCTGCGCCTTGATGGTGATGCCGCGCTCACGCTCGATGTCCATGGAATCGAGCACCTGCTCGGTCATTTCACGCGACGTCAGCCCGCCGGTGATCTGGATCAGCCGGTCGGCCAGCGTGGATTTTCCATGGTCGATATGGGCCACAATGGAAAAGTTTCGGATGTTCTCGATCAATTGCTTGGTCATGGACGCGCGCATAGCAGCGCAGGGCTGATCCGTCGAGGGTGGGTGACGCCGCAGCGCCATTCATGTCCTGACGAAAATGGCTTTCTCTTTTGCCGCCTGCTCCGCAATGAAGTCTGCCACGGCGCGGATTCGCAGGCTGCTGCGGTTGTCGAGATGGGTGACGATCCAGTAGCTGCGCTGGAAGGACAGTTCCGGCAGCACCATCTCCAGCTCGGGGTCGAGCGCCGCGTGATAATCATGCAGGATACCAATACCGGCCCCAGCCCGCACCGCCTCGTTCTGGCCGACAGCACTGGCGCATTCGAGGCGGCGGTATTGAGGTCCGAAAAGCTCAGGCATGAAATTCAGTTCCGGCGAGAACAGCAGGTCCTGAACATAGGTGATGATGGCATGCCGCTGGAGGTCGGCCTGATCCAGCGGCTTGCCATGTGCCGCGAGATAGGTCCTGGAGGCATAGAAATGCAGCGAATAATCCGTCAGCTTGCGCACCGCGACGCGGCCGGCTTCCGGACGGTCAATGGTAATCGCAATATCGGCCTCGCGCCGCGACAGCGAAAAGGCGCGGGGCACCGGGACAAGCTGAATCGTTAGGGCTGGATGCTGCTCTGACAGTTTGCCCAGCCGCTGGCTGAGAAACAATGTTCCAAACCCGTCCGGGGCACCGATGCGCACGGTTCCTGCCACAGTCAGGTCGGTGGCCGAGACATCGGCCTGCGCATTCAGCATCTCCGCCTCGATGCGCTCCGCTGCGGCCAGAAAACGCTCGCCCTGCGGGGTAATCGCGCAACCGCTGGTGCGGCGGTCGAACAGGCGCGCGCCCAGTGCGTGTTCCAGCGCTGTCACACGCCGCGCCGCCGTGGCGTGGTCGATGCCCAGCTGGCGCGCCGCAGCCAGAAACTGGCCAGAGCGCGCCACCGACAGGAAAACCCGCACATTGTCCCAATCCATCCTCGTCCCTTTAGCCTAAACATGCAGAACAATTCCGCTTTTCTGCGTGTTGTTATGCGACAATACAAGCTTTAACGAAAAGGCGCGGGAGAGCGCGATGTTCCTTGACGGCCTGTCCATTCCCATCATCCAGGGCCCCATGCTCGGTGCGAGCAATGAGACGCTGGCCATCTCTGTCTCAAAGGCCGGCGGTTTGGGATCACTGGCTGCAGCCGGACTGGCGCCGGAAGCGTTGAACGCAGCGGCTGCTGCTGTTCGCAAGG
>JANMFA010000370.1:0-1822 GCA_031377545.1 Hyphomicrobiales bacterium
CTTCGGTCAGCAGTCTGACCGCATCGCGCACCCGGTCGAATTGGCCGACCACGTCAAGCCCGCCTTCGGTGGTGAGTTCCATACGTCGCTCGGGAACCAGACACACGTCATGCGGCCGTACTTTGACAGCGATTTGCAGCATCTCGCGCGTGATCGCCGCTTCAAGATTCATGCGAGTGGCGAGCAATCCCCGCAACTCGAACACATCGCGGTCCTGAATATGCCTGCGGTCCTCCCGCAAATGGAGCGTGATCAGATCAGCACCTGCTTCCTCCGCCAGCAAGGCCGCCCGTATAGGATCGGGATATTGAGTGCCGCGCACCTGACGCAGAGTCGCAACATGGTCAATATTGACGCCAAGCTTGATTTGCTGATTCATGTCTGCTGCAGTTCGAAAAAAATCTGGCGTGTGGCAATCTTTCTGCCGTTGAGATGAGGCTCTATCAGTGATCGCAACAATTGCTTGGCATGTTGCGCCGTAGTTGCCTCGGAATAATCGTCGCGGGCAATCGCCAGGGCGACCGCGCCGCTCAGTTCACGTTCGGCCGACTCTCCGGATCGCAAGCGGCGCAAACCTGTCTCGGGAAAGTACGCATAACGCGCCTGTGGGTCAACTGCTTCGCCACTCAGGGCGTCAGCTTGAAGGTTGACCGCATAGCCAATTTCCCGCAACAGTTCTTTCTCGAACACTCTTAGGACCTGTGCCTCTTTGGCCCCACTCGCCAGCGCGATCAGAGCGCGTTCGTAGCAGTCAAACAAAAGTTCGTGCGGATCATCGCGTGCCAGCAGTTTCAGCAGCAGTTCATTTAGATAGAAGCCGCAAAAAAGCGCGGTCTGGCCGAGCGAAGGGATGCCGCCAAGCCATTCGCCGCGCGTCAAGGTGCGCAAATCCCCTTTGCCTGACCACGACAGCCCAACCTTCTGGAACTGCATCAACACGCCGCGCAGGGCGGAGCCGGGGCGCTTTGCCCCTTTTGCAAGCAGCGGCACTCGCCCGTGTTGGCGCGTGAACGATTCGACGATCAGGCTGGTCTCGCTATACGGGTACATATGCAAGACATAGCCAGCCTGATCCTCCAGCCGGCGCGCGGCAGTTGCCGCCCGCGCCGGGACTTTCACTCCCAGCCGAGCCCCGTCGGCCATGTCCATCAACGGTATCCCAGAGACTTGAGCATGGTCGCATTGTCGGCCCAGCCACTTTTCACCTTGACCCAAACCTCAAGAAAGACCTTGGTACCGAACAACTTCTCCATATCCAGACGCGCTTCGCTGGCAATACGTTTCATGCGTTCGCCCTTGGCCCCCAGGAGAATCACCTTGTGCCCCGGGCGGTCAACCAGAATCGTGGCCTGAATCCGCCGCAAGCCGCCGTCTTCCTCGAACTTTTCGATCGTCACATCGGTCCCGTAGGGTATTTCCTCACCGGAAAGACGAAATACTTTTTCCCGAATCAACTCGGCAGCCAGAAATCGCTCGGGCCGATCGGTCAGTGTGTCAGCCTCATACAACGGGGCAGCCACGGGCAGATACTGTGCCAATTCACCCAGCAGCGCCTCAAGGCCAGCCCCGCCACGGGCGGAAACCGGGACGATTGCAACGAACTCGCGCACCGTGCGCACCTTGTCTATCAGCAACAGCAGTTTGTCGTGCTGCTTCAGTGCATCGATCTTGTTGATCGCCAACACAACCGGCAGTTCAGCCGGGAACAGTGCACATACTGCCGCATCCTCGGGTCGCCAGCCGGTCGCCTCGATCACCAGCAACGCCACATCAGCCGAGGCCATCGCATCTGTGACGCTCTTGTTCATGGCGCGGTTCAAGG
>JANMFA010000060.1:0-1651 GCA_031377545.1 Hyphomicrobiales bacterium
CCGAAAGCTGGCAGGATCAGAATGTACACCTCGGGATGGCCGAAGAACCAGAACAGGTGCTGGAACAGGATGGGGTCACCACCACCGGCCGGATCAAAGAAGGTCGTGCCGAAGTTGCGGTCCGTCAGCAGCATGGTGATGGCACCAGCCAGAACCGGCAGCGACAGCAGCAGCAGGAATGCCGTGACAAGCACCGACCAGACGAACAGGGGCATCTTGTGGATGGTCATGCCCGGAGCGCGCATGTTGAAGATTGTGGTGATAAAGTTGATCGCACCCAGGATCGACGAGGCGCCGGCAAGATGCAGCGCCAGGATCGCGAAATCCATGGCCGGTCCGGGTGAACCAACGGTCGAGGACATCGGCGGATAGATTGTCCAGCCGCCTCCGAAGCCCTTGTCGTCAGGGCCGGGGCCGCCTGGCACGAACATCGAGATGATCAGCAGGCCGAGCGCCGATGGCAGCAGCCAGAACGAGATGTTGTTCATCCTGGGGAAAGCCATGTCCGGCGCGCCGATCATGATCGGAACGAACCAGTTGGCAAAACCGCCGATCAGCGCAGGCATCACCATGAAAAAGATCATGATCAGCGCATGGCTGGTGACGAATGCGTTGTAGGTGTGCGGATTGGCGAAATACTGAAGGCCCGGCTCCTGCAGCTCAAGCCGCATCATGACGGAAAGACCGCCGCCGATGATCCCCGCGATCAGCGCGAAGATCAGGTACATCGTGCCGATGTCCTTGTGGTTCGTCGAATAGACGTAACGGCGCCAGCCCGTCGGATTGGCGTGGGCGTGGTCGTCGTGATGAGCGGCGGCGGTTGCCATGGTTCTGCTCCTCTTCCGGGATTATTGCTTCACCGCAGGCAGATCGCCCGCAGCGGTTCTGATCGCGCCCTCGCCTGTCGTGGAGGCGAACTTCTTCTTCGCGCCCTCGAGCCACTCGGCGTACTTCGCTTCCGAGACAATCCGCACGGCGGCAGGCATGTAGGCGTGGTTCGTGCCGCAAAGCTCGGAGCACTGGCCGTAATAGATACCTTCCTTCGTCGCCTTGAACCATGTCTCGTTCAGGCGGCCGGGAACGGCATCGCGCTTGATTCCGAAGGCGGGAATGGTGAAGGCGTGCATGACGTCGGCGGCGGTGATCTGCACGCGGATGGCCTTGTTGATCGGCAGGACGATCTCGTTGTCGACGGCCAGCAGGCGCGGCACGTCGCCGGGCTTTGCGCCCTTGGCCATGGCATCGGCACGCTGCTTCTCATCCAGCATGATCGCGTCGAAGGTGATGCCACCGGCATCCTTGGCGTATTCGACGGTCCAGTACCACTGCTTGCCCGTCACCTTGATGGTGATGTCGGTCTTCGGAATGTCATCCTGCAGCTTGAGAAGGCGGAAGGACGGAATGACCACCGCGATCAGGATCAGCACGGGAACAACGGTCCAGACCACTTCGATCGTGGTGTTGTGCGTCGTCTTGGTGGCGACCGGATTGGCCTTCTCGTTGAACTTCCAGGCGCAATAGGCCAGCAGACCAAGCACGAAGACCGAGCTGACGGTGATCAGCCAGAACAACCAGGTGTACAGCGTCGTGATGACATCCATGATCACCGTGGCGGATTCCTGCAGGCCGACCTGCCAGGGGACGGGCTGAC
>JANMFA010000446.1:0-6002 GCA_031377545.1 Hyphomicrobiales bacterium
GCTTGCCGTCAACCGGATGCTCCGGTCGCGCGCCGATCAGCGCGATCACCGCATCGGCCAGGCGCGGATCATTGGCGGCAAACACGCCGAAGGAATCGCCCGCGCGGTAGGACATTCCGCTGTGCGAGAGATCAAACTCGATATGGTAGGTCTCTTTTTCCGACCCCTCACCATTCAGCTTGCGCCTTCCGAGAAAGATGGCCTCGGCCGGATTGTCACGCGAAAGGCCCTTTTCGCCGACAGGCTTCGGGGCCTCTGCTGCCTCGGCGGGCGCGGCTGCACCACCTGACGAAAGCTCTTCCGCAAGGCTCTTCAGCATCCGCAGCGTTTCCTTGCCGCCGGGCGCACAGAGATTGAGCTTTGGTTCCGTGCCTGTCGCAATGGCTGCAGAATAGGTTTCACACAGATAGCCGCACTGGCCGCAATTCTGCTGGGCCATCGCGGCAAACATGCGCCGTTTGACCGGCTTCCCGTCCGCCAGCTTCATCCGGTCGGCGATCGGCATGGCAGGATCGTGCCAGGGAGCGTCTTCATCCTCGGCTGTTCCAGCGTCCAGAAGAGCCGCAGCCTCGCCGGGAGAAAGGGCGGTGACCGCCGCCGTATCGAGATTGAGATATCCCGCGAAGAAGCCGCTGAGCCACACCCGCTGGTCGGGTGAAAACGGCGCGTTCTCCGGCAGAAGATCGAAGGTTTTCACCAGTGGCATCTGGATCGACATCAGGCGGCACCCAGCGTGTCAACCAGCGCTTTCAGGCTGTCGTTGTCGTGGCGGTTGGCGAAGGCGTGGAACGATTCACTGCTGTCAGTGCGGTTGCGCTGCCACGCCCGCAGCAGTTGCTCGACACGGGCGGGGGCCTCATCAGCGGGCACGCCCTTCCACAGCTCGCGGCCAATCCTCGCGGCATCGGCGAAGCCGCCGCCCACGACGACATCATATCCCTCAACCGTATCGCCATCATCATTGACCGGCACCTTCGCGCCGATCAGGCCGATATCGCCGATGTAATGCTGCGCACAGGAATGATGGCAGCCCGTCAGGTGCACGTTGACCGGCTGATCCAGCGTCAGTCTGGAATCGACATAGGCCGCGATGACCAGAGCATCTTCCTTGGTGTGCGCTGCCGCGAACTTGCAGCCGGTCGCTCCAGTGCACGCCACCAGCCCTGCCTGCATCGATGTCGCAGAGATCGACAGGCCCAGCGCTGCAACACCGTCGCGTACGTCCTTCACACTGGCATCGGGAACGCCCGAGATCAGCAGATTCTGCCACACTGTCAGACGGATGTCGCCATCGCCGAACGCATGGGCGAGCGCCGCAATTCCGCGCATCTGCGACACTGTCAGCTTGCCCACGGGCAGCGTTACCCCAACCCAGTTCAGGCCAGCCTGCTTTTGCGGATGAACGCCGATATGCGCTGCGCGATCAAATCCCGGTCGTGCGCCAACAGCGTTTTCCGGAATACGAACAAGGCTGCGGCCCAGAACAGCCTCCGTCTCGCGGATGAAACGATCAAAGCCCCAGCTGTCGAGCACATACTTCAGCCGCGCTTTCGCCCGGTTCGTCCGGTCGCCATGCGCGCTGAACACGGCAATGATGGCTTCCGCGACCGACGTGCAATCCTCGGCGCGGCAGAACACACCCATGGGCCGCGCCAGATCCCGGTGGCCGGAAATGCCACCAAGCACCACGCGCCACCACAGACCGGGCTCAACGCCTGCCCCCTTCCCCACCATGACGGCCTGGAAACCGATGTCGTTGGTCTCTTCCAGCGTCGGGATGATGCCGCCGCCATCGAACGCCACGTTGAACTTGCGCGGCAGACCATAAAGCGTGCGGGTGTTGAGGATATGGTGATGCCATTCCCGCGCCAGCGGCCGGGTGTCTGCCAGTTCCTGCGGATCGATACCGGCAGTGGCCCCACCCGTAACATTGCGGATATTGTCAGCGCCCGATCCCCGCGAGCACAGGCCAAGGTCCAGAATGGTCTCAATCACCGGAATGGTCTTCTCCGCCGTGATCTCGCGGATCTGCAGGTTGGCGCGCGTGGTGACATGCGCGTAGCCACCCGCGTGCTTCTCCGCGACATCGGCCATGCCCGCGAATTGCCAATGTGTCAGAATGCCGTTGGGGATGCGCAGGCGGCACATGTAGCTGTTCTGGGCTGGTGCCACATAAAACAGGCCGAAATAGCGCCAGCGGAAATTGTCTTCCGGCTTGGGGTACTCACCCTTGGCGGCCTGCGCCTTGAGTCTCTGGTAGGCATCGAACGGGTGTTCAGCGCGCTTCCATTTTTCCTGATCGACCAGCTTGCCGCCACGCGCAACGGTGTCATCCTGCGCCTTGACATGCAGCGCATCGGGACCGCTGGCCTCCGCCGCAGGCTTCGGCGCGCCGCCCGCAAGCCTGCCGGCCTGGATGCCCGAAACAAAGCCCTCGAGATAGCGCTTCTGGTCTGACGAGAAGTCCCCGCTCATGATCGCTGTTGTTTCACTTAGGCCGCAATCGCAGGCGCCTTGTGGCGCGCATAGAGGAACTCCAGGACCGCCGCCCTGCACCGGGTGTAGGTAGCGTCATTGACAAGATCGAGACGACGGCGCGGGCGCGCCAGGTTCACGTCAAGAACTTCGCCGATCGTCGCGAATGGACCATTGGTCATCATGACAATACGGTCGGACAGCAGCACCGCTTCATCCACATCATGCGTGATCATGATCATGGTGTTCTTGATGCGGGAATGAATCTCCATCACGGAATCCTGCAGGTGGGCGCGGGTGAGCGCGTCCAGCGCGCCAAAGGGCTCGTCGAGCAGCAGGATCTTGGGTTCCATCGCAAGCGCCCGGGCGATTCCCACACGCTGTTTCATGCCGCCCGAGATTTCGGAAGGCCGCTTGTCCAGCGCATGGGTCATGTTAACGAGCGAGAGATTGTGGCGGATCCATTCATCCCGCTCGGCCTTGGTCTTTCTCGAGCTGAAGACCTTGTTCACGGCAAGAGAAACATTTTCATAAACCGTCAGCCAGGGCAGCAGCGAATGGTTCTGAAAGACCACCGCGCGATCAGGGCCGGGGCTGTTGACCTCCATATCCTCCAGCAGCACCGCACCCTTGGTCACCTCCGTCAGTCCGGCGATGATGTTGAGAAGGGTCGATTTGCCACAGCCGGAATGGCCGATGATCGAGACATACTCGCCGTGGTTGATCGTGAGATTGATCTCGCTGAGAACCTCCGTTGACATCGTTCCGCGCTGGAAACTTTTGTCGATATGGTCGAGCTTGAGATAGGATTTTGCCATGGCGATGCTCCTGGGGTCCTGTTCCTGTCAGCTCACGAGGCCGCAGTGCCGCGGGTCACGATGTTGCCCAGCGATGCCACGAGGCGATCCAGCACGAAGCCCACAACGCCGATGTAAAGGAGCGCCACGACGATGTCGGACAGGCGCGACGAGTTCCACGCATCCCAGATGAAGAAGCCGATGCCGACACCGCCGGTCAGCATTTCTGCCGCCACGATGGCCAGCCATGACAACCCGATGCCGATGCGCAGGCCGGTAAAGATGTAGGGAGCCGCCGAAGGCAGCATCACCTTGAAGAAGAATTCGATCGAGTTCAGGCGCAGGACGGCAGCGACATTGCGGTAATCCTGGGGAATGTTGCGGATGCCGACAGCGGTGTTGATGATGACAGGCCAGATCGCCGTGATGAAAATCACGAAGATCGCCGAGGGGTTCGAATCCCTGAAAGCGGCCAGAGAGATCGGCAGCCAGGCCAGCGGCGGAACCGTGCGCAGCACCTGAAAAACAGGATCAAGACCGCGCATGGCCCAGACCGACTGACCGATTGTGGCACCAATGAGCACACCGACGACAGCCGCCAGCCCGAAGCCGACCACCACGCGCTGCAGCGACGTCAGCACACGCCAGCCAAGTCCAATATCCTGTGAACCCGCCCAATAGAACGGGTTGAGGATCAACTCGCCCGCCTCTCTCCAGACCACGGTGGGGGCCGGAAGCGTGGAGCCGGGTTTTGAAAACGCGATCTGCCAGATCAGCAGCAACAAGGCGACCGTGATCATCGGCGGCAGCACGTTCAGAAGCGTCCAGTTGCCCCAGTAACGCACGGATTTTTCGAGACGGGAGGGGCCGGAATGCCCCAGTTTCACCACCTCGGCCTTGAAAGGCGCTGCGGGCACAGGCGTTTTCGCGGAATCATTGGCCGCGCTCAACGGAACCGACGTCGCAGGCTTCAACTGGGCTAGCCCCATGCTTCTGGTCCTTCTGGCTTGCAACTGGCCCGTTGTGGGGCTTGCCGACATGCTTGATCATGCGGTCAGGCATTCAAGCACTGTGCCAAACACGATTGGCGCACCGATGACTGGCGTTCCGCTCGGTCCACGATAAAAACAGGTCGATTTAGATGGGGAACCAGCGCCGATTGCCACGTCAGTACCGATCAAGACGCAGCGACGCATGGCGAAAGTCGCCGTTCATGCGATGCCCCTTTTTTGTGCAACGCACAAATTACAGGCTGAACTTGCCCAGGATACCGAAGGGTTGCGACGGTGCGCCTGATCAGCCTAACTTGCGGGATGCTCAAGCCTCATACACCACCCGCGCTCCACCCGCCTTTTGCGAAATACAGCCACGCCATCGAGGTGCCGCCAGGTGCTCGTCTCCTCTTCGCCTCGGGCCAGCTCGGCATCACACGGGACAAGCAGATTCCCGAGGATGCAGCCGGTCAGGCAGATCTCTGCTTCCGCGCGATTGGAGAAATCCTTCGTGCCGCCGCCATGGATTTCGGCGACATCGTTCGGATCAACGCATTCGTGACAGACCGGGCCTACCTGAAGGACTACATGGCTGTCCGCGACCGCTACGTCGCCGATCCGCCACCGGCCTCGACTCTGATGATTGTCTCCGGGTTTGCCGCGGAAATATACAAGGTCGAGATCGAGATTGTGGCAGCGCGCCAATAAAAACGACACCAATGTTCTGCGGTTATGCAAGTATGTTCTGGCGTTGGAAAAATATCCACACAAACCGGCCAATCAGCCCGGTATTCCCGAAGACGCCTTGTTGAATTTGCAATTCCTTAACCTTGAAATGTTTCTCATGCCCCCAAGATAAAAATGGGGCGCGCAATGCGACGTGTTCAACCTGGCCGTCTTCCCTCGATCAGCATCAGTGGCAAGATCGCCATTGTCGGATCGATCGGGATCGCAGGAATGCTCGTGATCGGCGTCATGCTGCATTGGGCCATGACGAGCCTTGAAAGCACATCGGCAACGGTCGACAGGACGCATCTGGTCAAAGAGCGCATTGCCGATTTCAACCAGGGCGTAAACCAGGCGCTGATCAAGTTCGAGGCGTTCAAGGACAGTCCGAGCAAGCTGTCCATCGAATCAACGGAATCCATGATCGATGTTGCCGCGGCAAGGTTGCAGAAACTGCAGGCGGAATCCGATGGGGTCATCGCTGCGAACGACATTGCCAAGCTGGGTGAGATGGTTTCGACCATCCGTGAGTCCATCCGGCAGATCATTCCTGCGGAGAAGCGGTCAGGACCGGACTCGCTTGAACGGATGAAGCTGACCCTCGACGATCGGGTCGGTCTCCTGAACGATGCCCGCGGCGAGCTTCTGAAGACGCGTGCTGCCACTCCGGAAGCGTTCGCCGGATTGCAGCTGGCCGCCAGAATTGGCGACGTCGTCGGAATCATCGCCGAAGCGGGCGTCAAACCCGACCGGATTCTTCTGATCAAGTTGTCGGGCGAGATTTCCGAGGCGGAGGCACTGATCGGCAAAGCATACAGAACGTCGCAAGCCGCTGACGAATTGAAGCGCGCCTTTACAAGGGTGGACGAGGCCTTTGACGCCTGGATCAACCAGGCTTCAGCGATGCAAAACGACATCGCGATTGCATCAACGATCTTTACGATCGTCACGCCGGTCATTGACCGGATGATCGAGCAAGCAAGCCTGCTCGGCGCACAGACCCAGACGGAAG